>CALZMY010000060.1 GCA_945788675.1 uncultured Gammaproteobacteria bacterium
CCGGCAAATGGTGAGTTATTGACCTGGAAGGTCATGCTGATGGTCGGCTCATCGACGGAGAGTGGCGGCAGGGCTTCAACGTTGTCAGGGTCACATAGCGTGTCTGAGATGTTGAGGACATCGATACCGGTAAAGCAGATAATATCACCTGCTTCTGCTTCAGGGACTTCGATACGCTCCAGTCCCATATAGCCTGAAACCTGTAATACACGACCGTTACGGGTCTTGCCCTCATTGTCGATAATGGTGACCTGCGTATTGGTTTTGAGTTTACCACGTGTAATGCGACCAACGCCGATCACACCGACGTAGTTATTAAAGTCGAGTGAGCTGACCTGCATCTGAAAGGGGCCGTCGACATCGACATCTGGCGCTTCGACCTTATCGATGATGGTCTGGAAGATCGGTGTCATATCGCCTTCTCTTGCGTCGGCATCGAAACTGGCGTAGCCATTCAGACCTGAACAGTAGACCACTGGAAAGTCGAGCTGCTCATCGGTTGCGCCAAGGCGGTCGAAGAGGTCGAAGGTTTGATCCAGTACCCAGTCAGGACGTGCTCCCGGGCGGTCGATTTTGTTGATCACAACGATCGGCTTGAGTCCGAGGTCGAATGCCTTCTGTGTTACAAAGCGAGTTTGTGGCATCGGTCCTTCAACCGCATCGACCAGCAGTAGTACGCAGTCGACCATCGACAGGACGCGTTCTACCTCGCCGCCGAAATCGGCATGGCCTGGGGTGTCGACGATATTGATGCGATAGCCGTTCCATGTAATGGCGGTATTTTTCGCCAGAATGGTGATACCACGCTCTTTCTCGAGCGTGTTGGAGTCCATCACGCGCTCAGTCGGTGCGCTACGGCTATCCAGGGTGCCGGACTGCTGTAACAGTTGATCGACGAGAGTGGTCTTGCCATGATCAACGTGGGCGATGATGGCAATGTTGCGAAGATTCTGAATCACGGATGTAGGCTTCCAATGTGCAAAAGGCGCACATTATACCCGATGCAGCGCTATAGGACACTTATAATAATGCGATCAAGCATGGTGGGTTTTTGAGTATCACTAGCGTTATGTGGCTGGTGTCTGTTTAATTATATTTATATAACATAATGAAATTACTAGTAAATACCGACATCGAGGTAATACCGCGAGATTTTTTCGATGGCGATCACAAAGGCGGCTGTGCGCAGGTCGTCAATTTTTTCGTTCGAATGGAGGGTTTCATGCATATCCTGGTAGGCGTTTCGCATCGTGTCATCGAGGCCGGAGCGGACCAGGTCAATCTCGCTGGCACCCCGTACGATCCTTGATCGGGTTGACTCTGAAATCTTTGAACCGGTGGATTCTTCCAGCATGTTGGCAAACTCATGACCACGCAGTTCGTCATAGCGTCGTTCCATGCGGCCAAAACGGATGTGTGACAGGTTGCGGATCCATTCGAAATAGGAGACCGTCACGCCGCCTGCATTGACGTAGACGTCGGGCATAATGACGATACCCTTCTTTTTCAAAATTTTATCAGCTTCAAAGGTGATCGGGCCATTGGCGGCCTCAACAATCATATTGGCCTGGATGCGTTCAGCGTTATCCCTGGTGATTTGACTTTCTAGTGCTGCTGGAATCAGGATGTCGCATTTCATCTCCAGCGCACCTTTATTATCAGGGGAGAAGTGTGCGCCGGGGAAGTCTTTGAATGAACCATGTTCAACTTTGTAGCGGTAGATATCTTCAATCACCAATCCATTTTCATCGCTGAGCACACCGTCATGCTCGATGATGGCGATGATTTTGGCATCATCTTCTTCCTGCAGGAATTTGGCGGCATGGTAACCTACGTTACCAAGCCCCTGAACGACGATTTTTTTGCCAGCAAGGCCCGCGCTAAGGTTGGCCGAGGCGACGTCTTTGGGGTGGCGGAAAAATTCACGAATGGCGTACTGAACCCCCCGTCCTGTGGCCTCAACGCGCCCACGGATGCCGCCCTGTTGTACCGGTTTGCCAGTAACGCAGGCCTGGTAGTTAATATCTTCAGGGTTGAGATGTTTGTAGGTGTCGGCAATCCACGCCATTTCACGCTGGCCAGTGCCAACATCTGGAGCGGGTACATTGGTGGCAGGATTGAGAAAGCCTTTACGAACCAGTTCTAATGTATAGCGCCGTGTGATCAGCTGCATCTCGTCGCGAGAATATTGGTTAGGGTCAATGTGCAAAGCACCCTTTGATCCTCCAAAGGGTACATCGACCAACGCGCATTTATAGGTCATCAGTGCTGCTAGTGCTTCCACCTCATCCTGATCAGAGAATGAGGCAAATCGAATGCCCCCTTTGGCGGGAAGTCGATGGGTACTGTGAACAGCGCGCCAACCGGTGAAGGTTTCGATCTGGCCACGAATCTTGACTGGAAATTTGACCTGCAATACCGAATCGCACGCCTTGATTGCCTGGGCAGTCCCTTGATCCAGATCCAGGATAGACAGGGCGTGATCGACCATGCGATCGACATTGCTACTAAAAGAGGGGGGGGAAGATTTTTTTTTGTTTGGCATAGTGCGATCCCTTTCTTAATATCGTTAGCCTTCCTGATTTGTTCGATAATTCTGGTATAAAATTATTCAGCTAATATCATAAAAATATTAGTGTCGTCAGTATAACGGTAGTTTTTTTACGTGTATTAAAGAACCGCCGATATGTGTAGTGTTACGGCCAGATTAAGTTTTCCATTAGAGTACTGTAATGAGGGATGGTGCTGGATGACAAGAGATAACACGATTTCTCTGAAAAGTGCTGTAGATGAATTAAAACGTATCTTTGCGTGACTTTGTGCGACTACACGTTTAGCGGTGATGATTATGATGGCGACCGGGTTAAAAATCAGTCCGTAGAAAAAGAATGATGATGTTCGGGTGGCTGTTGGTCGAGATGGGGTATATTACGATGATGTTCTATGCTGAGCCCAGAGAGGGTTGCTAGAGGTGGCCATAAGTGAAAAGGAATGATCTGTGAAGCGGATATATTCAGCCTCCAATTTACAGGAAGCCTATCTGATTGTTGGGCTATTACAACAATCGAGGATTGAGGCGACCGTTGAAAACGAAAACCTGCAGGGCGCCATAGGCGAGATTCCTTTTACCCATGCCTATCCAGAAATTCATCTGATTGATGAACGGGATGAGGCGCGTGCTACAGCGATTATTAGCGAATATGAAACCTCTCGGATACATCTCAAAACGCTCATCTGCCGCAATTGTGGTGAAGAGAACCCCGCCAATTTTGCTAGCTGTTGGGCATGTGAAGCGAACCTGGATGAATAGCGATTCAATTGATTCTGCGTTACGCCAGTTTGTTAGTGTAGAATGGCGCTCCTTATTTATGTACGACCTTTAATATGACTGCTGCCATCTCAATCAATAATGTTAAGAAATCCTATGGTTCATTAGCGGCTCTGAAAGGGGTTGATTTGATGATCAATCGTGGTGAATTTTTTGGTCTGCTGGGGCCAAATGGCGCAGGAAAATCGACACTGATCAATATCATTGCGGGACTGGCACGTGCTGATTCGGGTGAGGTAGCTGTTCTCGGTCATAATGTTGTTGATGATTACCAGCATGCAAGACGTGCGCTCGGTGTAGTCCCGCAGGAACTGGTATTTGATGCTTTTTTTTCGGTGCGTGAGGTATTGCAGATCCAGTCGGGCTATTTTGGACTGGGAAGGGAGAATAATGCGTGGATCGACGAACTACTAGATGCGCTCACGCTTACTGATAAGGCCAATGCCAATATGCGAGCGCTTTCAGGCGGGATGAAACGGCGTGTCTTGATTGCACAGGCGCTGGTGCATAAACCGGAGGTGGTGATTCTGGATGAGCCTACCGCGGGTGTTGATGTTGAATTGCGTAAATTGCTGTGGGGGTTTGTAGAGCAGCTTAATCAAAAAGGGCACACCATTGTTTTGACGACCCACTATCTAGAAGAGGCTGAGAAACTGTGTGATCGTATTGCGATATTAGATCACGGCGAAGTGATTGCGCTCGATACTAAGGCATCGCTGCTACAGAGTGAGATATGTAGTACGCTGCATTTGACCATCAAGACGGCTGAGGAACTACAAGTACTCCCTTTAGAATTACCATTGAATATTCGGGATAAAGTAAAGCATATCGATGGCAGTAATATTCGGCTTGAACTGCATAAGGACAAAGATTCCATTGTAGAAGTGCTGGACGGTATCGCTGCGGCGGGTATTCAGGTCGTCGATCTGGAAACAGAGCGTGCAGATCTTGAAGATGTTTTTGTTGAGCTGACGCGTAAGAGATCTTCATGATGAATCGCGGTTTCTATACGCTTTTTTACAAGGAGACACTGCGTTTTTATAAAGTAGCCTTGCAGACCGTGCTTGCGCCTGTCATTACCACTTTACTCTACTTTATGGTCTTTTCTCATGTGTTAAAAGATCGGGTAATGGTCTTTGAAGATGTGAGTTATACGTCGTTTCTGATTCCTGGATTGATGATGATGGCTATTATTCAAAACTCATTTGCGAATAGCTCGTCCAGTCTGATTCAGTCGAAGGTCACGGGCAATATTGTTTTTGTGTTGCTGACACCGCTCTCTTATGTCGAGATATTTCTGGCATTTATGTTTGCGGCTATGGTACGTGGCCTGGTTGTTGGCATAGGCGTGTTTATGGTTGCGATCTGTTTTGTAACAGTGCCCGTACACAGTTTTGTTTTTCTTTTAATTTTTGCGATGCTCGGTAGCGCAGTGCTTGGTACATTGGGCATTATTGCTGGTATCTGGGCCGAGAAGTTTGATCAATTGGCGGGATTTCAGAATTTTGTGATCATGCCGTTGTCATTTCTGAGTGGTGTCTTTTATTCGATTCACTCATTGCCATCGTTGTGGCAGGTGGTTTCTCATCTAAACCCGTTTTTTTATATGATTGATGGCTTTCGTTACGGTTTTTTTGGTACCTCAGATGTATCCCCCTGGTTAAGCTTGATCATTATTCTGCTGGCTTTTATGAGTTTGGCGCTATTGGCGATCAAACTACTAAAGCAGGGTTACCGGCTGCGTCATTAAAAGGGGGTTTTCGTTAGCGAGGATTGTTTGCCACCATTATTAATGGCATGGCTCACTGCATTATCAACATCACTTTCAATTTGTGCATGTTCTTCATCTTGAATATAAAAGAGAGTATCGATCTTATGGCGTACATAGCGTGGTGGCAGTTGGTTCAGCGCAATGCATGCGATATCTTGAGTGGTGTCATCGTCCAGTTTGAGATTACGAGCGTTATTGATTTTTGTAATGTACTCAAAGACCAGGTTTCCGCTGATATTTATTGATTCTATACCCTAACTGGTCTCAAAAAAGGGGAAGGTATCCATAAAACAGGTCATTGAAATATGTTTATCTATTGGCTATAGAGGAGGCTCTTTAGTTAAATAAGTCAGTGAGATAGCACTATAACCATGTGATTAATACTGGTTAATTATTGTTGATTTAAATGCTTTTATTTACCATCTTTACCGTAATGGTCTATTATTCACTACTAGTTAGAGAGAATATTGATGAACCTCCATCGTGAATAAGGGCAGGCATGACGCGTTTCGTGTTGCTGGAACAGAAATAATATTGAGGAGAAGCTGATGAAAATATTAGCCAAATCGTCCTTCTGGATAGCGCCCGTCATGTTGTGTAGTGCTATTACCCTTACTGTCCCTCTTACGTCAACGGAAGTGAGTGCGGCCGATGATGAGACCACCCAATTAAATACAAAAGTCTCAATTGAAGGGCATAACTTTGTATTAGCCGCTCGTTATGGTCATGAGCGTGTAGTTATAAACCAGCTTAATAATGGGGCCGATATTGAACTTATTGATGAACTCGGCAACACCGCGCTGATTGTAGCGGCAGCAGAAAATCAACAATCAATACTTGATCTCTTATTGAAGCGTGGGGCTAATGTTAATGCTCAGAGTAATGATGGTACCACTGCTCTGATGAACTCGGCTGTGCACGGGAATCTTGAGGTAGCAGAGGCCTTGATTAAAGCGGGTAGCAAGATTGACTTGAAGAAGAATGATGGTGAAACGGCACTTTTTGGTGCTGTGCAATATGGTCACTTGCCAATGGTTGAGCTTTTACTGTCGGAAGGTGCAAATGCTAATGTAGTGAAGAACGGTACTTTTAAAAATGGCGCGGGTCTTACTCCTCTGATGTTTGCTGCCCAGCATGGCTTAAAGGGTGCAAATGGTGATTGGAATATGATTACTACAGCGCTGCTAAAACACGGTGCAAAAACTAATTTGGCGCGTGCTAATGGCGACACTGCGCTGACCATTGCCCAGTGGCATGACCATAATGGCATTGTAGATCTGCTGATGAGTGCTGGTGCGCGTGATGAAACTCATTATGCGGCACTTTCCAGCGAAGATGCTTTGGTGATGGCCGCCAGGATTGGTGATATAGCAAAAACAAAGATGTTGTTGATGCAGTCTACTAATGTCAATTACAGAGATAATAATACGGGTGTAATGCCTTTGATCACGGGTGTTTATTACGGGAATATTGATATAGTGCGCGCACTCGTGGAGAATGGCGCTGATGTGAATTATGTCCCATGGGGGCTGAAGGAGCAGCGTATCGCAAGTTCTAGTGTTTCATTTAAGGAGCGTGAGCTGTTACGGACTATTTCACGTGGTGATACTGCATTGCTGGTTGCGGTACAGAAAAATCACGCCGAAATTGCTGCCTATCTGATAAATCATGGCGCAAAAGTATCTGTTGCTAATCGTAAAAAAGATACACCTTCATTGATTGCGGTGAGAAATGGAAATGCTGACCTTGTCGCACTGTTACTTGATAATGGCGCTGATCCTGACAGGGCCACGTTTGAAAAAAAGGTTGATCGCTTTATTACCCGGATTCACAAAAAAAAGACAAGACCCTCTCTATTGATCGAGGCCGCAAGCGGTGGGCATATTGATACCCTGGAGGTGTTACTGAAAGCGGGTGCCCAGGCAGATATACAAGATGATGAAGGTGTCACTGCGCTTTTTAAGGCCTCTGAACAAGGGCATGTTAAAGCTGTGGCACTATTACTCGCCCACCAAGCTGATCCTAATATATACGATAATATTGGACGTACTCCATTGATGATTGCCTCAAGAAACGGATATCAAAATATTGTCGAAACTTTGATAGCGCATAAAGCTGATGTTAATGCAATTGAGAAGCTAGAGCCGAACTCACATCGAGATATCTCAATTGGGGGGATGACTGCACTTATCTATGCCTCCAGAGGTGGGCATGCTGGTATTGCTGAATTTCTGTTGAATAATGGTGCTGATAGACGTTTATCTTCCAGTTCTGGTGAGACTGCATTGGGTGTGGCGAAGCAGAATGGCTTCAGGAAAATTGAGCAGTTATTGGCGGGTGGGCCACCCGATGACTGAAATTATAATAATAACAGCTTGATTCATCACTAACCCTTTCCTTCATGGAAAGGGTTTTTTTCTATTAGTGAGCAGATAAAGATTTTGTGCAATTGAAAAATTGTGAGTTATTATCTGATCATGCTCAATGAAAAACAAAAACTAAACCGTTTATTTGCTGGTGGACTGTTTGTAGTCTGCTCGTTGTTACTTATTGGTTGTGATCGCCATGAAAAGATTGTTAGCAATCAAGCGATAATAAGCGAACTGGATGTCTGGGTGCATACTGGGAATAAAGAGGGGCTATTATTCCTACAGGATCAAGTGGCTCGCTTCAATGCTGCACATAATCGAATCCGTGTAACGCTCATTTCTGTACCAAGAGGCGCTTATTCTGCACAGATTAATGCTGCAATAAGAACTGGAACACTGCCGGATATCATCGAACTTGATGGCCCATTTCTATACAATTTTGCTGAACGTGATGCCTTAATTAAGCTTGATAAGATTCTGACAGAGACGACACGTGAAGATATCTTGCCAGCTGTTCTTAAACAGGGAATGTATAAAGGTCGTGTCTACTCTTTAGCCACAACAACGAATAGTGTTGTGATGTTCGCGCGAAAAAGTGCGCTTCAGGCTGCTGATTTTCGGATTCCTGGTGTTTCTAAGGATGCCTGGAATATGAGGGAGTTCGAAGATGTGCTGGAATTATTGATGAATAACGGTGACTACTCGGCGGCTATTGATCTTGGTCTTAATCGTCAAAATGAGTGGTTATCCAGAGCCCTTTATCCGATGTTATTGTCTAGTGGGGGAGCAATGGTTAATGATCAGTTACCATATGTTAGTGAAGGTGTCCTTAATAGCAGTAGTAACATCGCTACTCTGACGCGTATTCAGCAATGGATTAATAATGGATATGTTGATAAAAATCTCGACGATGAGGCGTTTATTCGTGGCCGTGTGCCATTTTCATGGGCGGGGCTTGAGAAATATAACGCATATAAAAGCAAGTTTGGCGATGATCTTGTGGTGGTTCCTCTCCCTGATTTTGGTCATGGTAGTCGCAGGGTACAGCGTGCCTGGGGTTGGGGGTTAACTCGGAATTGTAAAGACACGCAAGCGGCGATGCGTTTTCTAGAGTTTTTGTTTCGACCTGAAGAGGTTATTTTGGCTGCAAAAGCGAATGCTATGTTACCCGCTACATTTAGTGCGCTTGCCAGGTTCGATATTTTTAATGGTACGCCATCATTTTCAGCGCTTATTGATGATCAACGGCGTGGCGTGATGTTGTCCCAGATGAAATCTCCCCTTTATCCCGTTATTAGTGAAGCATTTCAGAAGGCATTTATTCAGATTCGTAATGGTGCTGATATTGAAGCCTCACTTGGTATAGCGATTAAATCAATTGATGAAGGGCGTCAAAAATTTGAATCCGCGCTAGTAAAGTCAAGAGAGGCCGCTAACTGATTAAATAATGTATTTTTCACGGTTTATTTTTGATTTTCCTGGTGTGTTACTATGTTTTTAATCTGTCCAGAGCTTCTTCTTTAAAGAATGTCTGAATCGTGGCGATAAACTATTGGTATAGTCATGTAAGTATGCATGTATTGCTATTGTCAAACATAATAAGGCTATTAGAGGGAGACTAATAAATGGAAGCGGTTGATTTAATCAAAGGCTCAGTTAAGCTTGCGACGTTACCTGAGATTTTTATTAAAATAAATGAGATGGTGGATGACCCATCTTCATCGGCATCAGATATTGGCAAGTTTATAGGTCAGGACCCAGCGCTTACGGCGAGACTATTGAAAATCGCTAATAGTCCTCTCTATGGTTTCCCATCCAGGATTGATACTGTTTCCAGGGCTATTACGATTATTGGCACCCGTGGTCTACGTGATTTGATACTGGCGACCTCGGTTATTGGTAATTTTACTCGTATGCCGAGTGATCACATCAATATAAAGGCATTTTGGAGTCATAGTCTCTATTGTGGTGTATTAGCGCGCTTGATAGCAGTCAAATGTAATGCATTGCACACAGAACCCTTTTTTGTTTCAGGGCTTCTACATGATATTGGTCAGTTAATTATTCTGAATAAATTACCTGAGATGTCTCGCGAAACACAGATGCGAGCCAATGATGGTATGGTGCCGCTGTATGAAGTTGAACAGGAAGTCATCGGCTTCGATCATGCAAAGGTGGGTAGTGAGTTATTACGTAATTGGCGTTTACCCGATACGATCATTGATGCCACAGAGTTTCATCATGAGCCTGGTAAGGCAGAACTGTCACCGCTTGGGGCTAGTATTGTCCATGTTGCAAGTGTGTTTGCGAGTGATGTTGAAAATGAGTCGGAAAAGAGTGAGGAGGCCTATATCAACACACGGATAGACCCGGTTGCTATGGCGATTACAGGTTTGACTGAAACGTCGATTGAGCAGATTAAGGAAGAGGCAGCGCTACAGTTTAATGCGGCCGTAGAGCTCTTTTTACCACAAGCGGTTTGATGCTTTTCATTCGGTAGCGTCGCTGTGATGTTCTGCTGCTGAATTAAAAAGAAGCGGTAAACTGGTCGAGTGGTGCTTTTATAGTGTAGAGAGCTCTATTTTTTGCAGCCAATAGCTTGAACGCTTCTTGTCAATGGGTAGCCCAAACCAGCCCTCCTGATAACCAACAGCGAGATATTCCTGAGCTTCAGTCACACCATTTTCTGCTGCACGTTGATACCACTCTAGTGCAGCAGACTCATCAAAGCTAACATGTAATCCGCCATGATACATTAGCGCGACGTTAAATTGAGCTCGCGGATCGCCAGCCCTGGCCAGCGGCATCCAGTATGAAAATGCCGTACTATAATTTTCATTAATTGCGGAATCAACGGCATTAACGTATGAGTCTGCAGCGACATTGACTGAGCCCAGGCAAAGTAGTGCGGCCAGGAAAGTGGTTTTTATGTGCATTGTAATTCTCCTGATTAATGCGCTTAAGTAATGGTGTCACTATGCCTTAATTAATCTACTCCTACTGAGAACTTGATCACAAACTATGCATTATAAAAACCAGTTAAAACAGTATGTTATTGGGTTATCGGGGGTCGATATAAGGGATTGCCGTCTCAGTTTCCCATGGATAGATACGCTTCACATTGATGATTAACAGGTATCCCTGTTTATGTGGGTTTTTGATGGTTTTGCTGCTTACTTCAGCTGTTTCATAAAGGTCGGTTCGCATCTCAAGGGTGTTGTCATGTTTTCGAGTGCTGGTTATGTTGCCAATGAAGTCGTGCTGAATTGGGGTATGGTTTATCTCGAAATCACCTAACGTCGTGGTAAGTTTGAATTCGACCCTTGGTGGATTTGTATGAGTGCTTAGTGCGTACCTGGGCTGTTGGTGTAGTGCAAGGATTAGCTCCAGGGACTCATGTGTGAGCTTGTAAGTGATGTCGGTAATACGATTGGGGCGTGGTTTAACTTGTGTTCCAAATAGCGATAGAAACTCTTCTGTGCTGATTTTTTTACGGTCATTTTTGCTGTAATCCAGAGGCTTTGTTTCTTTTGAGCCAGTAAGCTCAAATAAGCTTCCTGCTATTACTGGTAGTATGACTGACTGATCACTCGATTTAGGAGGGGCTTCGATCATCTCATCCAGTAGCTCTATCTGGATAAGGTTTTCCCCGTTTAAGCTTGTTTGTTGTCTTGTATGACGTCCAAGCCTTCGTTTAAAATCGATTAAAATTTTTGTGTCAGAAGTTGGTGTTGTGTCTAGTTCCAGGCTTTTTATTAATTTTCCAGCGTGCTTATTCAGCTTAAGTGCAGGGCTTGGCCTGGCTTGTGTGATCTTTAGAATGGCATGCTTTTCCCTGTCAACTGACATTGTGATAGCGTTAATATTACCTTCGTAGGAAATTAATAGAACATCACCCTCGTGCGTGGGTGTGATGTCAATTGCCGTGATGCTGAGTGGTGCGCTGAATAAAGGTAGTGATATGGTCGAAAATACCCAAAACAGCAATCTGCCAGCGATTTTTTTGAGGGAGTCTGTTTTAGTCATAATTTGACAGATATTAATGGGCTTGAAAATTGAGTTACATTCACTCTGAGTGTGTAACTATGATATCGACGAGATAAGAGCAAGCTTTATATTTCTTCTTAATCAAAAAGATAGCGCAAATTTAGGTATATTATGGTGCCAGTTGTGGGTGAGATCTGATAGAATTACCTCTATGATTTATGTGCAATTCCAAGGAGCGCGAGATGTCAGGATCCCCCCCCATTACAGACCGTAGAGCCAATTCACACGGCATGATAGACGAGCTTGTTAATGTGCGTGCTCAGATGTTATCGCTGTATGGTGAACTTGCGGCTCAACAGCCGTTTGAAAATGGTGAGTCAGTGTCAGAGTTACTGGAGCAATTCTGTCAGTCGTTGATTGATTACACTGCGGATTCCCACTTCCGTCTCTATCGTTTTATCGATGAGCGAAAAGAGCGTCGTCGTGCCGTCATAGAAGTCGCTGATCAGGTATACCCCAAAATTGTTTCAACCACGCAGACTATTCTGGACTTTAATGATAAATACGATATTTCTGAACATCATGATCTTTTTACAGCGTTAGAAGGGGATCTCTCGATGCTAGGTGAAAATTTAGCTGATCGCATCGAGCTTGAAGATGAAGTGATTAAGGTGATGCGTGCTAACTAGTTTCTGCCTGCTTAGCCGGCCCAAATAGTCCAGGTTAAATATCCAGCTACAGGGGGTTGCTGGGTGGTTTCAGTTGTCTTCGTAACCATCCAGCACACTATCCCATGATTTCCTTGTATTGTCGTCATCAAAGGAAGGTGACACTTCATCGTCAAGATCATCGAATGGGCCTGACCAGTCGTCAGGGGCGTCAAGCAGTTCAGGAGTGAGTCCATCCCATGACTCAATGTCCAGCTCACCGATGGTGCCGTCGAAGTACTGGATTTCGATGGTCTCATCTTGTTCATCTATCGCAACAACTTTGAATAACAGACTGTTGCTTGATTGATACCAGTTACCAATCTCAGGTTCGTATTTTACTGCCATATTGTTTTAGCCCTCGAATGACTGTCTGCTAATTCGTTATTATTTCATGCCACTCAGGGTTACGTATCGGCTTTGGGGTGATATCCTTTAGTACTGGTACTAGTGTGATGAATGATAAATATATTATAAAAATTAATAAGATAGGGGTAGTCTGGTGGTGTTTTTAATATGAAAAAGTCATTGAAAATCACAATTGTAAACAGGCTACTATTCGATGCTGAGTTTTAAGAAATTATGATAAGTAAAGAATATTTATTTGATCAGAAATGCCGCCGTTGTCCACGACTGGCTACTTTTCTCGATGATGTGCGCGAAAAGTACCCTGACTATCACGCAGCGCCGGTGGCTCCCTTTGGCGATGGTGATCCTGATTTGTTGATTGTTGGACTTGCCCCTGGCATGCATGGTGCTAATGCCACCGGGCGGCCATTTACCGGCGATCATTCAGGGGTAATGCTTTATGAAACATTGTATAAATATGGCTTTAGTAGCGCGCCGGTGTCTTTATCGATGGATGATGGCTTGCAGCTGTTCAACTGTCGTATTACTAATGCTGTGAAGTGTCTTCCACCACAAAATAAGCCGGAGACATCTGAGATCAAGTGTTGTAATCCATTTCTAGCTGAAGAACTGCGTGCGCTTAAGGAAGGGAGCGTGGTACTTGTGCTTGGCACCATTGCACATGCCGCTGTGCTGCGGGCACTGGATCTCAAGCTAACGACATATAAGTTTGGGCATGGTGAGGAGTATGAGTTGCCTGGTGGATTACGGATGATTGATTCTTACCACTGTAGTCGCTATAACACTCAGACAAAGCGCCTCACTGAGTCGATGTTTCAGGATATATTTGCCCAGGCAAAAGAGAAGATCGCACAGGCTGACTGATCATGACGAATGACACGCCAGAAAACTCGAGTCCTACTGGGTTCGATATCAAGATGTTTCTGCAAGGTCTGCCAGAAGACCCTGGTGTCTACCGGATGTTTAATGCGCGTGACGAGATAATTTATGTCGGTAAGGCGCGCAATCTGAAAAAACGAGTCTCGAGCTATTTTACACGTGCCGATGGCTCACCGAAGACACGCGCGTTGGTAGCTCATATCGACCACATAGAGGTAATTTCAACCCACACAGAAACTGAGGCATTGATTCTTGAGAACAATCTAATCAAGCAGCATAAGCCTCGCTATAATGTGCTGTTACGTGACGATAAAAGCTACCCATATATCTTCCTTTCAGATCAACATGAGTATCCGCGCCTCAGTCTGCAGCGAGGTGCGCGCAAACAAAAAGGGCGTTACTTCGGGCCATATCCAAATGCTGGCGCGGTGCGTGAAACGTTAAATTTGTTACAAAAACTATTTCAGATTCGTCAATGTGAAGATAGTTTTTTTAGTAATCGTTCTCGTCCCTGTCTGCAATATCAGATTAAACGTTGTAGCGCACCCTGTACTCAGCAAGTGTCGGCATCGGCTTATGCTGAAGATGTTCGTCATGCGGTGATGTTTCTCAATGGAAAAAACCATCAAGTGATCGATGAGCTTGTGGCGAAAATGGCGCTGGCGGCAGAGCAGTTGGCTTATGAGACAGCGGCGCAATATCGAGATCAAATTGCTGCGCTGCGTGTCATTCAGGAAAAACAGTATATAAGTGGTGACAAGGGAAATATTGATGTGATCAGTGCGGTCACCCAAAATGGTGTTGGCTGTGTTGAGGTCTTTTATATTCGCGATGGGCACAATCTGGGTAACAAGACTTTTTTTCCACGTCATACCCATGATGCGACTGCCGAAGAGATACTCGCGGCCTTTCTGCCACAGTTTTATCTTGGCAAGGAGGGGGACTCCGAGATTCCATCGCAGGTGATAGTCAATCATAAGCTTGATGATGTTGAGGTTTTGAAAGCGGTATTAAGCGAGGCGGCAGGGAGGCAGGTTGCAGTCAGTAGTAATGTGCGCGCTGAACGCAGTCGCTGGCTGGCGATGGCGAGCGCTAATGCAGAGCAGAACCTGCTACGTTACATCAATACCAGGAGTAATATTATGCAGCGCTTCATCGCACTGCAGGAGGCGCTGCAGCTTGATAGTCTGCCGCAGCGAATGGAGTGTTTTGATATCAGTCATACTTCGGGTGAGCAGACGGTGGCCTCCTGTGTTGTCTTTAACACCGAAGGGGCGCTGAAGTCTGATTATCGTCGTTTTAATATTGAAGGCATCACCGGCGGTGATGATTATGCGGCAATGAATCAGGCGCTGATGAGACGCTATACCCGTTTAAAAGAGGGTGAGGGGAGATTGCCGGATATTTTGTTTATTGATGGTGGCAAGGGGCAGGTGCGTGAGGCAGAGCAGGTTCTGGAAGAACTGCAGATTAACGGGGTTAATCTGGTCGGAGTTGCCAAGGGTCGGGCGCGTAAAGCAGGGGAGGAGACGCTCTACCTTGCTGAAACGGGCATGGAGGTAAAGCTCCCCGCTGATTCCGCAGCGCTCCATTTGATTCAGCAAATCAGGGATGAGGCACATCGCTTTGCCATCACCGGGCATCGTGCGCGCCGTGCAAAGGTACAAAAAACTTCAACACTGGAGGAGGTCCCAGGTATCGGTGCCAAGCGTCGGCGCCAGTTACTTCAGCAGTTTGGTGGATTACAGGGGGTGGCCCGGGCCGGTATTGAAGATCTTGCGAGTATAAAAGGGATCAGTGGCGAACTCGCGCAGCGAATTTATGATATCTTTCATGCGGGGAAATAAGCTGGCGTTGAAATGGTGTTTCTGAGAATAGTGCCGCGCACTCCCAATTTCTTTTTAGTTAGCATGTGGAGCAGATAAGGCAGTGATGACAACGGCAACCAATCTCACCATTCTCAGGATTGCACTGATTCCGGTGTTTGTGGTGTTTTTTTACCTGCCGGTCAGTTGGTCCAATATTGCGGTCACTGCCATTTTCAGTATCGCAGCGATTACAGACTGGCTCGATGGCTACCTGGCGCGCAAAATGAATCAGACCTCTGCCTTTGGTGCATTTCTGGATCCCGTTGCTGATAAATTGATGGTTGCGGCGGCGTTGGTCTTATTAGTGGAGGCAAGTGCAACGGCGTGGCTTGCAGTTCCCGCCGTGATTATTATTGGCCGTGAAATCGCCGTTTCTGCACTGCGCGAATGGATGGCGGAGATAGGGCAAGGGGGAGTCGTTGCAGTCAATATGTTAGGCAAGATTAAAACGACTGCGCAGATTACCGCGATTATTTTATTGCTCTTTCATGAGCCATTATTTGGTGTTATTCCGACAGAAGCTTTGGGGTATATTGCGCTCTATATTGCAGCGGTTCTGACGCTATGGTCTATGTGGGAATATATGCGTAAGGCGTGGCCTTCTCTTCGTGATGCATAAGTAACTGCCCGATCAGCTTGATTATTTTTAGAGCAGCGCTTGACAGCGCCGCGTAGATACATACAATACACCTCTTGTTTGAAAGGGCGGGAATAGCTCAGTGGTAGAGCACAACCTTGCCAAGGTTGGGGTCGCGAGTTCGAGTCTCGTTTCCCGCTCCAAATTTTTTGTTACACCTTGTATTTTGTTAAAAATCCCCCCTTTGTAGATAGCGATCTTAGGAGTGATTTAGTCCATCCAGGCTGGGTGGCAGAGTGGTTATGCAGCGGCCTGCAAAGCCGTGGACGGCGGTTCGATTCCGCCCTCAGCCTCCAGTTTTCAGTACCACATGCCCAGGTGGTGAAATTGGTAGACACAAGGGACTTAAAATCCCTCGGCTTCACGGCCGTGCCGGTTCGATTCCGGCCCTGGGCACCATTTCATCTCGCGCTAGTTTGAACGCACTTTTTCCTTGCTGTCTTTTGATTGTAGATAAAAAGCGATTTTTGTCGTCTAGAATTCCGACATGACAGGCGAATTTATTGTGCGATAATCATCGGCGCAAAACAAATATATACAAGCAGTATGTTGCCTGTCCGGTGATCTGCTAACGATGGATTCAAGAATGACTGTAGCAAAAATTCTAACGAGGTTAACAGGTGGAGTTTTACTCGCCTTTTCGCTGACGACACAGGCGGCCGATGTGAATTATTTTTTTTGTAAAAAGGGCCTCAAAAGCGCATCTGAAGAAGCTTATGTGGTCGATTATAAAAATAAGTATATTTATCAGGTGGAGTATCGGCCGTTGCTGGATGCCGTTACGGTAACGCGTTTCAGGTTGCTGGAGATCCTCGAACACAATATTCGAGGTGTGATTGATGAAGAGTATAGTGGCGATTACCTGGTGGGCGGTGGGGAGTTTGCCTCGCTGCCTAAGAGTCGCATACGTAAGATGATCTCCCTGGATATGACCAAAGGCGTGTTGATGAAGCTCTATACGGGTGCCGGTGACAAGTTTGGCGCCTGCAAAATCGCCACAGTTGATGTTTCTGATATTGAGTTACTCTTAAAAGAGAACGGTTTAATCATTAAAAATAACGTGATTAATTAGCGGCTGTAATCAGAAGTTCCTTAGACTTATCGCCTTGATCTGCTGTCAGCGGGGCGTGCTTTACCGGCTTGGCGTTTATTGAGTACCTTCTTTTTGGGTTTGGCTTTTTTTGTGGCGGACTTGGCTTTACGATAAATCACAATCACAGCGCCGATCTCCTGAATCAGGTGGCCGCCAGTTTCGCTGCATATCTGTTCCCTGACTTGAATTCGAGCGGCCTTGTCACCACAACTAAGTTTGATTTTGAGCAGTTCGTGGTGTTCTAGTGAAAGCTCAATTTCATTTAATACAGCCGCGGTTAATCCTGAGCCACCTACTGTGACGACTGGCTTGAGTGTGTGTGCAAGCGTACGAAGTTTACGTTTCTGTTGTTGGTGGAGTATCTCTTCAGCGGCCATGTCTGTTTCCTGATTCAATCGGCGAAAAATAGCCGCATAGTATACTGTGATATCTGTTGGGTAGTTAGAAATTAACAAATTGAGTGGGAGTTGGAATGCGGGACGATGAAAAAACATCAAAGTAAACAGCAATGGCTAGATGAGCATGTCAATGATGAATATGTCAAAAGAGCGCAAAAAGAGGGCTTTCGATCAAGAGCGGCCTATAAATTGCTAGAAATAAATGAGCGTGACCAAATTTTGTCACCTGGAATGAAGGTCGTTGATCTTGGTGCAGCGCCGGGTGGTTGGTCGCAGATAGCCACAAAAATTGTAAGTAAAAAGGGGCGGGTGATCGGTTTGGATCTGTTGCCCATTGAACCAGTGAATGGCGTGCAATTTTTACAAGGTGACTTTAGAGAAGATGATGTTTACGAGGCGCTTATGGCACAGTTACATGGCGAAAAAGTGGATGTTGTGATATCAGATATGGCACCTAATATCAGTGGTATGGGGACGGTTGATCAGCCTCGAGCGATATATCTCGCAGAATTGGTCCAGGAATTTGCACACAAGGCATTGAAAAAAGGCGGGTGTGTGTTGGTAAAACTATTTCAGGGTGGTGGCTTTGATGAATATGTTAGCGCAATGCGGCGTGATTTTGAAAAGGTACATATTCGAAAGCCTAAGGCTTCACGAGCACGTTCCCGTGAAGTCTATGTTCTCGCGAAAGGTTATTTAAACTAATTGCGTGGATTGTATTGTTAAAATGTGGCCATACCTATTATATTAAGCATCAGGTGTGACTAAATGGAAAGCCAATTTCTGTGAATAGAGGATATTATTTTGAACGACATGGCTAAGAATATCGTTTTGTGGGTGGTTATCGCGGTAGTGTTGATATCCGTGTTTAATAACTTTGGGCCGCCCCAGGCGCCTGCCCGGACGCTTTCATACTCTGAGTTTATTGAAGAGGTGAGAGCCGGTGTCATCCGTGAAGTAGAGATTAAAGGGCGTAATATCCGGGTCACTACACAGGCGGGTGAAAAATTCATGACCTATAGTCCGGGTGATCCTGGTCTTGTTGGAGATCTGCTCGACAACCGTGTCACGATCCAGGCACGTCCACAGGAAGAGCAGGGCGTATTCATGCAGATCTTTATCTCATGGTTCCCGATGATATTGCTGATTGCTGTGTGGATTTTCTTCATGCGTCAGATGCAGGGCGGCGGTGGCGGTGGTGGCCGCGGTGCGATGTCATTTGGACGTAGCAAGGCACGCATGTTAGGTGAAGATCAGGTTAAGACGACCTTTGCTGATGTTGCCGGTGTCGAAGAGGCAAAAGAAGAGGTGGGTGAGCTGGTCGATTTTTTGCGTGATCCGAGTAAGTTCCAGAAACTTGGCGGTAAAATTCCTCGCGGTGTTTTGATGGTGGGGTCTCCCGGTACGGGTAAAACCCTGCTGGCGAGGGCGATTGCTGGCGAAGCAAAGGTTCCTTTCTTCACGATTTCAGGTTCTGATTTTGTTGAAATGTTTGTCGGTGTCGGTGCCTCGCGTGTACGTGACATGTTTGAGCAGGGGAAGAAGCATGCGCCTTGCATCATCTTCATCGATGAAATCGATGCCGTTGGGCGTCATCGCGGTGCTGGGCTTGGCGGTGGTCATGATGAGCGTGAGCAGACACTTAATCAATTGCTGGTAGAGATGGATGGTTTCGAAGGCAGTGAAGGGGTGATTGTCATTGCGGCGACGAACCGTCCCGATGTACTTGATCCTGCGTTGCTGCGTCCTGGTCGTTTTGATCGTCAGGTGGTTGTACCTCTGCCAGACGTGCGTGGTCGTGCGCAGATTCTACGCGTCCACATGCGCAAGGTACCTGCTGGTGATGATGTAGAACCTAATATCATTGCACGTGGTACGCCTGGTTTCTCAGGTGCCGATCTTGCGAACCTTGTGAACGAGGCGGCACTTTTCGCAGCACGCGCCAGTAAGCGTGTGGTGGACATGACCGACTTCGAAAAGGCCAAAGACAAGATCATGATGGGCGCAGAACGTCGTTCGATGGTGATGAATGAGGATGAAAAGAAACTGACCGCATATCACGAGGCCGGTCATGCGATTGTTGGGCGAATTGTCCCTTCGCATGATCCCGTCCATAAGGTGAGCATTATTCCGCGTGGCCGTGCACTGGGTGTCACGATGTTCTTACCAGAAGAAGATCGTCTCAGTTATAGCAAAGAGCGGCTTGAGAGTAATATATCCAGTATGTTTGGTGGGCGTATTGCGGAAGAGCTGATCTTTGGTAAAGAAGCCGTTACAACAGGCGCCTCAAATGATATTCAGCGAGCTACCGAGATCGCACGTAATATGGTGACCAAGTGGGGATTCTCAGAAAAGCTTGGGCCACTGATGTACAGCGAAGAAGAAGGCGAAGTCTTTCTCGGTCATTCGATGTCGCAGAATAAAGGCGGTATCTCTGATGAGACGACCCATATCATCGATAAGGAAGTGAGGGCTTTTGCTGATCGTAACTACGATCGCGCGAAAAAAATCCTGGAGGAGCATGAAAAAGAGCTTCATATGATGGCCGATGCGTTACTTAAATATGAAACCATCGATAGCAGTCAGATTGATGACATCATGGAGGGTCGTGAGCCCGGGCCACCTAAAGGATGGGGGCAAGACTCTGATCCAGGTGCTGGTAGTGGCCCCGATGTAGAGGCATCAGGCGATACTGAAGATACCACGAAAGAGAAAAAAGGTGATTCAGATAGCAAATTGGGTGGTGCCGCAGAGCAGCACTGATTCGCTGGATCATGTCTGAGCGCATCACATTCCCGTTAAAATAGTTTTCACGGGGGTGTGATGTGATCGTTTATATCGATGTTGATACTTAAAAATCTTGCATGCCCTGCAGTCATGGGCATCCTCAATGTCACCCCCGATTCATTTTCTGACGGGGGTGATTTTTTTTCGCCTGAAAAGGCGTTGTTACATGCTCGCCACATGGTTAAAGAGGGGGCGGCAATCATTGATGTCGGCGGTGAATCAACGCGTCCCGGCGCTGCGACTATCTCTGTTGATGAAGAGCTATCACGTGTTATACCGGTTATCGAGATGATACGTGCGGAAATAGATACGCCGATCTCAATCGATACGAGTAAACCAGTGGTCATGCATGCAGCGGTTCAGGCGGGTGCGTCGATGATTAATGATGTCAGGGCGCTACAGGAAGAAGGCGCGCTGGAGATGGCTGCAGATTTACAGGTGCCGGTCTGTTTGATGCATATGCAAGGTGCGCCGCAGAGCATGCAGCTTGCACCTGTATATGATGATGTCGTGCTACAGGTTAAGTCATTTTTGCAGCAGCGGATCGAATGTTGTATTGCTGCGGGGGTGTCTCGCGAGTCGCTGGTAATAGATCCCGGCTTTGGTTTTGGTAAGGGCCTGGTTCACAACCAGCTGCTGCTTCAGCACCTCAATGAGCTACTTAAGTTTGAGTTGCCGCTATTAGTCGGCGTTTCCCGTAAATCTATGATTTCGCATATGCTGGACCTTCCTGTTGATGAGCGACTTTATGGTAGCATCTCCCTGGCATCTATAGCGGTATGGCAGGGTGCATCGATCATCAGATCGCATGATGTGGCGGCAACATTGCAGGCGATTCGCGTAAGTTATATGTGTAGAACAGCAGAGAATTAGAGTATGTCTGAAAAAAGAAATAAACGTTATTTTGGCACTGATGGTATTCGTGGCAAAGTCGGTGAGGCGCCGATTACGCCTGAATTTATACTCAAGTTGGGCTGGGCCATTGGCCGCGTGATGAAGCGTGATGGTAAAGACGGGATTCTGATCGGGAAAGATACTCGTATTTCAGGTTATATGTTTGAGTCGGCATTGCAGGCGGGACTATCAGCTGCAGGCGTTGATATTCGTCTTTTAGGTCCGATGCCAACACCAGGTGTTGCTTACCTGACTCGAACGTTACATGCGCAGGCAGGTATTGTGATCAGTGCTTCGCATAACCCTTTTTATGATAATGGAATCAAGTTTTTTTCATCGGAAGGGACGAAGCTCCCTGATGAAATTGAGTTTGCGATAGAGGATGAGCTGGATAAGCCTATGGTGACGGTTGACTCTATACATCTAGGAAAAGCCAAACGTATCGTCGATGCTGCGGGCCGCTATATCGAGTTTTGTAAGAGCACTATTCCCGCTAAAATTGAGCTTAGTGGTGTAAAGATCGTAGTCGACTGCGCACATGGTGCGACCTATCATATTGCGCCTAATGTTTTCAGAGAGTTGGGGGCGACTGTAATCACGATAGGTAGTGAGCCAAACGGCCTTAATATTAATCTGGATTGTGGGTCGACTAAGCCAAAGGCGCTGCAGGCTGCCGTTGTTGAGCATCAGGCTGATATCGGCATTGCCCTCGATGGTGATGGTGATCGTCTCATAATGGTTGATCATCAGGGTGAAGAGGTCGATGGGGATGAGATCCTGTTCATAATAGCGGAATCGAGACGAAAAACGGATTCATTGGTTGGCTCCGTGGTGGGTACCCTGATGAGTAATCTTGGGCTGGAGCATGCGCTGCAGGAGAAAGGGGTGGGATTTCAGCGCGCACGAGTGGGGGACCGTTATGTGATGGAGATATTAAAGCATGAAGGGTGGCTGGTCGGCGGTGAATCTTCTGGTCACATCCTTTGTCTTGATCGAACCACGACAGGTGATGGTATTGTTTCTGCGTTGCAGGTGATTTCGGCGATGTTTGAAAGTGATAGTAGTCTTCATGAGTTAAAGTCTGGAATGAAGAAATATCCGCAGCACCTGGTGAATGTCCCTGCTGATAAATCTTTCGATCTAGCCGGTAGTGATGTGATTAATCAGGCGATTCGCGACGTTGAAGCTGAATTGGGCAAAGGTGGTCGTGTGTTATTGCGCCCATCTGGAACAGAGCCAGTGGTCAGGGTGATGGTGGAAGGGGTTGAGGTTGAACAAGTGACCAGGCTTGCGAATCAGTTGGCAGAAGTCATCATTGACGCTCAAAAAAATAAGTAGATACAAAAAGATGCAAGTTATTTCGAAAGCAGTTTGTTGGCATGGGGAGCTTTTTGAAGTTGTTGAATGGCGTCAGTGATACCACCCCTTTTTTGTTGTTTTTCCAAAGTTTACATTGATTTATCGAGCGCGTAACGGTAATCTTTTGCGCTTCGTTTTGACGTGGCAGATTTATGAAAGGGAACAAAAATATGCGTCGACCACTCGTCGCAGGAAACTGGAAAATGAATGGCACCCGACAAAGTGTTGTGGCGCTGATTGACGGCATCAAAGCTGGACTTGGTGATGATATAAATACCGATGTACTGGTTTGTCCACCTGCATTATTTATTGAGTCTGTGAGTGCGCGACTTGAGGGCAGTAATGTAAAGCTGGGTGCGCAAAATGTCTGTCAGGAACCGGTATCCGGTGCTTATACGGGTGAGCTTTCTGCCGCTATGCTGATGGAATTTGGTTGTAATTATGCCATTATTGCCCATTCTGAACGACGTCATATTTATGGTGAGAGTGATGAGTTGGCGGCTCAAAGGTTATCAGCGGCGGTTGCTGGCGGTGTAACACCTATACTGTGTATTGGTGAGTTGCTGGAAGAACGTGAAAATGGAACCACCGAGCAGGTGATCACACAGCAGCTGGATGCTGTGCTAAATCTGGATAATGGTGTTGATTTGTTGAACAGGACGGTGCTGGCATATGAGCCAGTGTGGGCGATAGGGACGGGTAAAACGGCTTCTCCTGAACAAGCACAAGAGGTGCATGCCTTTATTCGTGCTCATCTTGCAAAGCATGATGAAGCGCTGGCGGAGGGCATTAAGATTCTCTACGGAGGCAGTGTTAATGCCGCAAATGCAGCAGATTTATTTGGCATGCCCGATATCGATGGTGGATTAATTGGCGGGGCATCACTTAAGGCCAATGACTTTTTGGCTATCTGTCAGGCAGCCGGTTAATATAGTTTTTATTTAAAGATCAAACTCGACGAGTTTGATCTTATTTTTTGTTAAGGCAGAAGCAATGCAAACAGCTTTACTAGCAGCACATGTCATCATCACGATCGCTTTGATCGGCTTGATTTTGATTCAGCGTGGAAAAGGGGCCGATGTGGGTGCCGCATTTGGCAGTGGTGCGTCGCAAACGGTATTTGGTAGTCAAGGTTCTGCCTCGTTTTTAACCCGAACCACTGCAACTTTAGCGACACTCTTTTTCCTGACTAGCTTGACGCTGGCTTATTTTTCAACCCAGGGCACAGAGCGTGCAAGTGTGACTGAGATGGTGGTACCGTCTTCGAATGTCGAGACATTAGTGCCTGAGATTAATAATTCCCCAACGGATGTTCCGTTGATACCGTCACAGGAGCCAGAAGCGGTGCTTGATGATGTTCCCGTGGTGGATACACCGCCGGCCGAGTAGTGGTGCTGACGGGTAAACTGTTTTCGGGGGATGAGTAAAATATAGCCGATGTGGTGGAATTGGTAGACACGCCGTCTTGAGGGGGCGGTGGCGCAAGCTGTGCCGGTTCGACTCCGGCCATCGGCACCAAATAGTATATAGGTCAACATTGTAATAAATATAAGATATAAATAAATTCCTTATAAAAATCATGATTATAAAATCTGAAGGAATGATAAGTGGCTTACTGGATGACTGCTTGACACAGCATTATTCACTAGCCTAGACTCGATTTTCTGGGTTCGCGCTATGGGGGTGCGATGAGAGGCACAGATAGCCAGCCAGAATGAAATGCTTAGAATAAAATAATAATAACGATTAACTGACTTCGAGAGAGAGTTCGGTTTCATACGACGCGGGTGACGACCACACATGTTAGAGAATTATCTTCCAATACTTGTGTTCCTTATCATGGGAGCAATATTTGGTCTAGCACCGATGCTGGCTGGCTTTGTGCTGGCCCCTCATCGCCCGGATAGCGAAAAAAATTCACCCTATGAGTGTGGTTTCGAGGCCTTCGAAGATTCGCGTATGAAATTCGACGTGCGTTATTATCTGGTTGCAATTCTTTTTATAATCTTTGATCTGGAAATTGCATTCCTTTTCCCATGGGCAGTGGTCCTTGATGAAGTGGGCATGTACGGTTTTATGGCAATGGTTATCTTTCTGGCGGTACTTGTCGTCGGCTTCATCTTCGAGTGGAAAAAAGGGGCGTTGGAGTGGGAATAGAAGGGATCCTGGAAGACGGTGTTGTCACCACTTCTGCTGATAAGTTAATAAATTGGGCGCGCACCGGTGCACTGTGGCCGATGACATTCGGACTCGCTTGTTGTGCGGTAGAGATGATGCACGCGGGGGCTGCGCGTTATGATCTTGATCGTTTCGGCGTGGTATTCCGCCCAAGTCCACGTCAGTCGGACGTGATGGTTGTCGCAGGTACACTGGTGAATAAAATGGCGCCGGCACTACGCAAGGTCTATGATCAGATGGCCGAGCCCCGTTGGGTGATATCGATGGGGTCATGCGCCAACGGTGGCGGCTACTATCACTATTCCTATTCAGTGGTGCGTGGTTGTGATCGTATCGTCCCTGTTGATATTTATGTGCCTGGCTGTCCACCGACGGCTGAGGCGTTGCTTTATGGCGTGATCCAGCTACAAAACAAGATCAAACGCACCAATACAATCGCACGTTAAGAGTATAGATTTATGCCTGATAAGATTCAGACATTAGCTACGCACGCCCAGACAAGATTCGAGGGGATCTTGACCGATAGTGTTGTGAGCCACAACGAACTGACTATTGAAGTGCCTAACGGCAATCTTCATGAGGTCTGCCAGGCGTTGCGTGATGACGCTGAATTTGCCTTCGATATGTTGATCGATATCTGTGGTATCGACTATCTTGAGTATGGCGAAGGCGAATGGACCGGGGCACGTTTCGCAGTGGTCTATCACCTGCTATCGCTGAAGCACAACCAGCGTATCCGTGTACGCGCATTTCTCGATGATGACGCCCCACGTACACGCTCAGTCAGAGATATCTGGATTGTGGCTGACTGGTTTGAACGTGAGGCGTTCGATCTGTTTGGATTTCTATTCGAAGGCCATCCCGATCTACGTCGTATCCTGACCGATTACGGTTTTGTTGGTCACCCTTTTAGAAAAGATTTTCCATTGAGTGGTAACGTCGAAATGCGTTATGACCCTGAAAAGCAACGTGTCATATATGAACCCGTTGAACTCGAAGAGCGCATTCTGGTGCCTCGCGTGATCCGCGATGACAACCGATATATTGCGGAGCCGGGTGGCGAGGATTAATTATGGCTGAAATACGTAACTACACGCTGAACTTTGGTCCACAACATCCCTCTGCGCATGGTGTACTGCGCCTTGTACTGGATATGGATGGCGAAGTGATTGACCGTGCCGATCCGCATATTGGTCTGTTACACCGTGGTACTGAAAAATTGATGGAGACCAAACCGTATGTCCAGAGCATTGGTTATATGGATCGTCTCGATTACGTTTCGATTCTCTGTAACGAACATGCCTATGTGTTAACGATTGAGAAGATGCTGGGTCTTGAAGTACCGCTACGCGCACAATATATCCGCGTGATGTTTGCTGAGATCACCCGTGTACTGAATCATCTATTGTGGGTGGGTGCACATGCGCTTGATATTGGCGCAATGACGATCTTCCTTTACGCCTTTCGCGAACGTGAAGATCTGCTCGATTGTTATGAAGCCGTTGCTGGCGCGCGTATGCATGCCACTTATTTTAGACCGGGGGGCGTCTATCGTGACCTGCCAGAGGTGATGCCGAAGTACGAGGTTTCGAAGTGGCACAACGCTAAAGAAGTGGCGAAGATGAATGAGAATCGCCAGGGCTCGCTGCTCGATTTTATCGAAGATTTTACCAATCGTTTTCCAGGTCACCTCGACGAATATGAGACCCTGCTGACCGATAACCGTATCTGGAAACAGCGTACTGTCGGGATTGGCGTAGTGGATCCTGAGCGTGCCAAGGAACTTGGTTTTACGGGTGCGATGTTGCGTGGCTCAGGTGTTGAGTGGGACCTGCGTAAGAAGCAGCCTTATGATGTTTATGACCGCCTTGATTTTGATATCCCGGTAGGTGTCACTGGTGACAGCTATGATCGCTACCTGGTGCGCATGGAAGAGATGCGCCAATCAAATCGCATCATTCGTCAATGTATCGATTGGCTACGTGATAACCCAGGCCCGGTGATGGTAGATAACCAGAAGGTGAGTCCGCCTAAGCGCACCGAGATGAAGGGCGATATGGAAGCATTGATTCATCACTTCAAACTTTTTACAGAAGGTTTTTGCATTCCTGAGGGTGAGGCCTACGCGGCGGTTGAACACCCGAAGGGTGAGCTTGGTGTTTATATGGTTTCTGATGGCGCCAACAAACCCTACCGGGTGAAGATTCGAGCGCCGGGTTTTGCTCACATGGCCGGACTTGATGAAATGGTACGAGGCCACATGCTGGCAGATGTAGTGACGATACTGGGTACATTGGATATTGTGTTTGGAGAGGTTGACCGCTAATGGCACAGGCTGAAAATAAGAGTTCACTCATTTCGCCCGAGGCGTATGAGAAGATTGATCACTGGGCTGCAAAATACCCAGCGGATCGTAGACAGTCCGCAGTATTACCGGCGTTGAGTATTGTGCAGGAAGAGTGCGGAGCCGGCAGCCTGACAACTGAATTGATGGACGCGGTAGCTGCCTATATCGAAATGCCTGAGATCGCAGTTTATGAAGTGGCCAGTTTTTATAGTATGTATGAGCTGGAGCCAGTGGGGCGCAACATGGTTTCCGTCTGCACCAACATCTCCTGCATGTTGTGCGGTGGTGAAGATATCGTACGTCACGTTGAAGATAAATATGGTGTCAAGCTGGGTGAAACCACCGCTGATGGCAAGTTTACATTGAAGCGGGAAGAGGAGTGTCTGGCCGCCTGTGCGGGTGCGCCGATGATGACAGTCAATGGCCACTATCACGAAAAGCTGACACCTGAAAAGGTAGATAGCATTATCGAAGGGCTGGAGTAAGCACATGAGTAAATTGACAGAAACTCAAGTCTGCTTTGATACGCTCCAGTTTGATGAGCCGTGGACACTGGAAAGCTACCTTAAAGTGGGTGGCTACCAGGCGTGGCAAAAAATTCTAAAAGAAAAAACCTCACCAGAAGAGATTA
>CALZMY010000061.1 GCA_945788675.1 uncultured Gammaproteobacteria bacterium
ACTCCAGCTTCAACTGCAAAAAAGTGAAACAGCGATCGGTAAAATAAGCCTGTCGCTCACAAAACTCGCCTCACAACTCAAGCAACAAAAGCGTGAACTGCAGGCACGACAGCAAGAAAAAAAGACTCAATCGAGCGAGCTCCAACAACAACAACAGCTGTTAGCGCAACAGATCCGCGCCAGCTACGCGATGGGAAACCAGGGCTACGCAAAGATACTTCTCAACCAGGAAGATCCATCGGCCATCGGCCGCACCCTGATCTATTACGACTACCTGAACCAGTCGAGGACGCGCAGCATCAAAACCATTGATGAACGTATTGAGGCGCTCTCTCGCCTTGAAAGCGAGATTCTGCATAAACAGCAGCAGATCCAGACGGCACAACAGCAACGAAAAAAGGAGAAGGCCTCGCTCGAGGAGAAGCGACATTCACGTCAGCAGGTTCTCACCAGGATCGAAAAAGATATAAAAAGTCAGGCACAGCGCCTGGTACAACTCGAAGAGGCTCGCAAAACGCTTGAAGCACTCTTAGCATCACTGAGCGAAGCCTTATCCGACATCCCTCCCGACGCGGGTGATATCAAACCGTTCTATCAACTCAAAGGTAAACTCATTTACCCTGCAAATGGACGTATGAAAAATCACTTTGGTAAACGTCGCAAGGGTGGCAACCTCAAATGGCAAGGGGTCGTCATCAATGCCAGGGCAGGAGCACAAGTGAAAGCGGTCCATCATGGACGCATCGCCTTTTCAGACTGGCTCAGGGGATTTGGTCTGCTGGTGATCATCGATCATGGCGACGGCTACATGACCCTTTATGGACATAATGAAAGTTTGTTCAAAGATGTTGGAGAATGGGTTGAAACAGGGGAGGCGGTCGCCACCGTTGGAGAGAGTGGCGGACAAAGCGATGTCGGCCTCTATTTCGAAATCCGTAAAAATGGCAAACCACTCAACCCACGACCATGGCTGGCACGTAGATAACAGCGCACTTCGGCCGGTGAAAACATGGCGAAAATACTGATTTCTGATAAAGTTACCGCTGCTGACGCCGAAATCAAATCAATGGAGTGGAATATATCAATGCTATCTAAAACACGTAATGTCCTACTGTTACTTATGGGACTGGCACTGGGCGTCTCCCTCACTATCGGCCAGAGCGTTTTTGCAGAGCGTGACAATAGCGATGCCAGCGCGCTGCCGCTCGAAGAGCTGCGCGCCTTCACCGAGGTATTTGCTAACATCAAAAACAATTACGTAGAAGATGCCACCGACAAAGAGCTATTGGAAAACGCGATTCGCGGCATGCTCTCCGGACTTGACCCCCACTCAGCTTACCTCGATACCGATGCCTACAAAGAACTACAGGTGGGTACCTCTGGCGAGTTTGGCGGTCTCGGCATTGAGGTCAGCATGGAAGACGGCTTCGTCAAGGTCGTTGCACCGATCGATGACACCCCTGCGGATCGTGCCGGTGTCAAGGCGGGCGACCTGGTGATCCGCCTTGATGATACGCCAGTAAAAGGCCTCACGCTGCGTGAGGCCGTCACTATTATGCGAGGCAAGCCCGGTAGCGACATCCTGCTGACCATCGTTCGCGACGGTGTCGACAAACCCCTTAAAATTACTATTACCCGCGCTGTCATCCAGGTAAAGAGCGTCAAACATAGAAGTCTGGAGCCCGGTTTTGGCTATGTTCGCATCACCCAGTTTCAATCACACACCGGCGCTAATCTCAAAGAGGCAATCAGCCAGCTGAAGCAAGCGTATGATGGAAACCTGAATGGATTAATCCTGGACCTTCGCAACAACCCCGGCGGGGTTTTAAATGCTGCAGTAGAGGTATCAGATGCATTTCTGGAAGAGGGATTGATCGTCTACACCGAAGGGCGCATCGACGACTCAGCACTCAAGTTCAAGGCAACACCCAACGACGCACTGAAAGGCGCGCCGCTAGTCGTGCTCATCAACAGCGGCTCAGCCTCCGCCTCCGAGATTGTGGCAGGGGCACTACAGGACCACAAACGAGCCGTCATTATGGGCAGTAAATCATTTGGTAAAGGCTCAGTGCAGACAATCTTGCCGATGAACAACGGCGCGGCACTCAAACTGACGACAGCTCGTTACTACACTCCGGCCGGGCGTTCAATTCAGGCAGAAGGCATCGTGCCCGACATCCCACTCGACCGCATTAACCTGACGGCCGCCAACGAGCCTGAGTTTGAACCGGTGACCGAAGCGGACCTCACAGGGCACCTGGACAATGGTAAAAATGAGAAAAATAATGATGGAGACCCGACTAAAGACAAGGAGGCAAAACAGTCCGTTGACAAAGACTACCAGCTGTTTGAAGCGCTCAATCTTCTAAAAGGGTTACACATCCTTACCCAGTGATGGTGAGTATGTAGAGATCATCACTGAATAGCGCATGATTACCCCACGCCTCACACTGATACTACTGCTTTTTATCACCGCCATCACTCCGGGGGTGGCAAGCGAAGCAAAGTTCGATTTTAATCGCACCACACCGACCAATATCGAGCAACCATTACCGGCGATCAGCATCATCATCGATGACCTAGGTCAACAGCTAGCCGCTGGAGAACGCGCCGTCGCACTGCCCGGCAATATCACCTATGCATTCCTGCCTCATACCAACCATGCAGCTCAACTCGCCGAGCTGGCTCACCAGCAGGATAAAGAGGTGATGATACATATGCCGATGCAGGCCATTGGCGAAAAGAACCTGGGCAAAGGCGGCCTGACGCTCGACATGTCACAGCAACATTTTCTCACCACACTAAAAGAAAATCTTAGCGCGATACCGCATATCAGCGGCATTAACAATCACATGGGCAGCCTGCTGACTCAACACCCCGGCCATATGGCCTGGCTAATGGCAGCACTCAGTGAACGCGATGATCTGTTTTTTGTCGACAGCCGCACCACAGAACATACCATCGCTTACCAGATCGCCGCTGAATACGAAGTCCCGAGAATCAATCGTAACGTTTTTCTCGACAACATACGCAATGAAGCAGAGATCAGCAGACAATTTGACCGGCTGATAACACTCGCAAAACGTAACGGCACCGCCGTGGCCATTGGCCACCCCTACCCTGAGACCATCGCATTTCTTGAGCAGATATTACCCAGACTCGAGCAACATGGTGTTGAGTTAATCAAAACATCGGGACTTATCAAACGTAAACAATTAATAGAGATCACCATTCCACAATCAATGTTTGCTGAGCAAGCAATAAACAGCGGAGCAGAGCGGCCACAAACCGATGGCTCACCACAAACCTCAATCATTCAATAAAAGCTCAAGGCAGCGGGGAACTGATATGCCAACAGTACTTGTTCCACTGGCGCAGGGCTGCGAAGAGCTCGAAGCCGTGACCATCATTGATCTACTCCGCCGGGCTGCGATCACTGTCATCACAGCAGGTCTTGATCAACAACCTGTCATTGCCAGCCGAAGCACTGTACTGATGCCTGACACCACTCTGGATAAGATCACGCCACAAGTACTCGATATGATTGCGCTACCCGGCGGCCTGCCAGGTGCCGACAATCTAAATAACGACCCACAAATTCACACCCTGCTGCAACAGATGGCGAACCAGGGAAAACATCTTGCCGCAATCTGCGCTGCACCCAAGGTGCTGCTCTGCGCGGGATTGCTGAATGAAAAACGTATCACCTGCTATCCCGGTTCACTGGAACAGCTCGACTGTAGTGAAACCACAGTAACCTCGGATGCCATTGTCGTCGACGGTAACATCATCACCTCTAGGGGTCCTGGTACCGCGATGGACTTTGCGTTAACCTTGATCGAGACCCTCGTAGGCCAGGAAAGACGCAATGAGGTCGAGGCTGGACTAAAGCGTTAAGGAACTTCTGATCTGATTAGTCACCCAGGTCGCTATGTGGCCAGGCTAACATCAACACGATAAGCCCTGCCCCTCCAAGCAACCAACTCAATAGCGGCGCATCCGCCACCATTGATGGTGAATAGCCATCAAGCCCCAGCAGAATGGCGGCACTAATGATCAATGCGCTACCCACAATCGCCGCATAGGTACGTCGATTTGAATCAAGCATCGTGCGCTCGATCTTACGCAGCTCCTGCGACTGCCATTCAACCTTCAGCTCGCCATCACGCGCCTGCTGCAACACTTCATGCAGCAACATCGGCATCTCCGGCAGTTTATCGAGCCACAACGGCGCATTACGCTTCATTGAACTGATAAATGCACGACCTCCGATGTTTTCACTCATCCAGCGCTCAAGGAATGGTTTTGCCGTCTGCCATAGATCAAGCTCTGGATAGAGCTGTCGTCCCAGCCCCTCAATATTCAATAATGTTTTTTGCAACAGCACCAACTGCGGCTGCACTTCCATATTGAAACGACGCGCGGTCTGAAACAGGCGCAACAACAGTCGACCAAACGAGATATCTTTTAAAGGCCGTTCAAAGATCGGTTCACAGACACTGCGAATTGCCGACTCAAACTCATCGACACGTGTCCCCTTCGGCACCCATTCGGACTGCACATGCAGTTCTGCAACACGACGATAGTCGCGATTAAAAAAGGCAAGGAAATTCTCTGCAAGGTAGTGTTGATCTTCCGGGCTCAGCGTCCCCATTATGCCAAAATCAATCGCGATGTATTGCCCTTCCGGCGAAACAAAAATATTACCCGGATGCATATCGGCATGAAAGAAATTGTGTTTAAAGACCTGCGTAAAGAAAATCTCAACACCGGTTTCTGATAGTTTTTGAAGATCGATATCCTGTTGGCGCAACGCCTCGATATCACTGATAGGCGTTCCGGAGATGCGCTCCATCACCATCACATTGCGTCGTGTCTGCGGCCAGAAGACCTCTGGCACGTAGAGCATATCACTCTTGGCAAAATTGCGTCGCAACTGTGACGCGCTGGCAGCCTCTTTGATTAGATCAAGCTCATCATAGATTGTCTTTTCATATTCTACCACCACTTCACGTGGACGCAGACGTTTTCCCTCTGACCAGTAACGCTCTGCCATGTCGGCCATAATATAGAGCAGGCCAAGATCACGCTTAATGGTTTTTTTGATCCCTGGGCGCACCACTTTAACGATCACCTGTTTACCATCCAGCAGCGTGGCAACATGCACCTGTGCAATCGATGCGGACGCTAACGGCTGTTCATCGAATGACAAAAAGACTTTATTCAGCGGCTCTCCATAGGCCTCTTCAATAATACGACGCGCCTCGCTGCCCGGAAACGGACTCACGTTATCCTGTAGCTTTGCCAGCTCATCAGCAATATCGTCGGGCAGTAGATCTTTACGCGTCGATAAGATTTGACCAAACTTA
>CALZMY010000062.1 GCA_945788675.1 uncultured Gammaproteobacteria bacterium
CCTGCGTCCGCTACGTTTGCGTACTAACATCGTTTCACTCGTCGCACACAAACATAGCTACCTCAATGGCGCTACGCCAACTATACCCGCTGCCGCATCTTCTACGCACTCGCTAACACTCGTTACTCCGAATATGCGGACGGGGTTGCCTATCCGGGACTAGCGGCCTTCGCTTCGCTCTCCATGGCCGCCAGCGGTGGTTGCGCTCTTCATCGATGTTAAGATCAAATTCGTGCCATTCAGAATATGTCCGTTTGTACTGGCATTATCGGCTGTGCTTATAATGCTGGAGGGTGTAATATAAAATGTAATTCAGTCGTTGCGAGTATTGGTTTGAGGCGGTAATTATTGTCCCAGACCGTCGCGCTCATCAAGGAAGGTCAATGATGAAAAGTTACGCATCGAAATCGAAAACTATCCTTATTTTTTTGGCGGTTGTCGCTGTAGTGGCAGTGGTTTATCTGTTGATGCAGATGCGCCAGCCTGGTCTCCCGGAAGGTTTTGTGTCGGGCAACGGACGTACCGAAGCCACTGAGGTTGATATCACTACAAAGTTCGGCGGGCGGGTTGAGCAAGTGTTTGTTAAAGAGGGTGATCAGGTTGAACTCAACCAGACCCTTGCCCGGATCGACACCAGAGAGCTTGAAGCACAGCTGCGCCGCTCTCAGGCCGAAGTGCGACGTACTGAACAGGAGAAACATTTCGCGGTAGCGGTGATAGCCCAGCGTAAAAGCGAATTATCCCTGACGCAAAAAGATATGGAACGCTCTAAGGGACTCTACGAGAATGATGCTATCTCGTTGGAACAATTGCAGCGCGATGAGACAGCGGTAGAAACGGCTAAGGCGACACTGGCGGCAGCGCGGGCGCAGCTCTCCAATGCGGAAGCGGCCATCGAAGCGGCTATTGCCAACACCGAGTTGATAAAAACCCAGCTTGATGACAGCGTGCTGCGTTCACCCATTGGCGGCCGGGTGCTGTATCGTTTGGCCGAACCCGGCGAAGTACTGCCCGGTGGTGGTAAGGTGCTGACGGTACTTGACCCTACCGATATCTACATGACCCTTTTTCTTCCTACGCAGGATGTGGCCAAAGTTGGTCTCGGTGCCGCAGCACGCGTGGTGCTCGATGGTATTCCTGATGTTGTTATTCCCGCCAATGTTTTCTTTGTTGCCCCGCGGGCTCAATTTACCCCCAAGGAAGTGGAGACGCGCACTGAACGTGAAAAGCTGATGTTTCGCCTTAAGGTTCAGCTTGATGCTGAACGCCTTAAAGCAGATGCAGCGTTGGCAAAAACCGGTATTCCTGGTGTCGCCTATATCCGTCTCGAAGCTGACAGTGAGTGGCCTGATAATTTGCAGATTGGGAAGGAAGAGGATTGATATTGCCTGGGGGCTGAATCGAGTGGGGTCTAATCAATGAAAACTGTCGCCCGTGTCGCTGAGCTCAGCCATCGCTATAAAAACAGCGTAGCGCTCGACGATGTAGCGCTGGAGATCCCGGCGGGCAGAATGGTGGGTTTGATTGGACCGGACGGGGTGGGCAAATCAACGCTGTTGGCCTTGATTGCTGGTGTACGCAAGATCCAGCACGGTGCGGTGCAGGTGCTTGGTCGTGATATGCATCGCCGCTTGAGCCGCATGGCCGTGGGGCCGCGCATCGCCTACATGCCACAGGGGTTGGGTCGCAATCTCTACATGACCCTGTCGGTATTCGAGAACGTCGATTTTTTCGCTCGCCTCTTTGGTCACAGCAGGGAACAGCGGGCCTGGCGTATCCATGAGTTGCTCGAGGCCACCGGCCTTGCACCCTTTGCTGATCGGCCCGCCGGCAAACTTTCTGGTGGTATGAAGCAGAAGCTGGGCCTGTGCTGTGCCCTGATCCATGATCCCGATCTGCTGATTCTGGATGAGCCCACCACCGGGGTGGATCCGCTGTCACGGCGGCAGTTCTGGGAGTTGATCGAGCGTATTCGTGGCCGCCGTGAGGGGATGAGCGTGATTGTTGCCACCGCCTATATGGATGAGGCCGAACGCTTCGACTGGCTGGTGGCGATGGATGCAGGGAAAGTACTGGCGACTGGCACGCCTGCGAAACTGAAATCCCGCAACGACAGTCACACACTGGAGGCGGCCTTTATTTCACTGTTACCGATCGAAAAACGCGGTCGCCACGAGGCCGTAACCATTCCCCCCCTACAGACTCATGCTACGGAAGCAGCGATAGAAGCCGACGGGCTCACCCGTTGTTTTGGTGAATTTGTTGCGGTTGATCATGTTAGCTTTCGCATTGAACGCGGTGAAATTTTTGGCTTTCTCGGTTCCAACGGTTGTGGCAAGACCACCACCATGAAGATGCTCACCGGCCTGTTGCCCAGTTCAGCGGGTGAGGCTCGCCTGTTCGGTCAGCCTGTCGATGCGAGGGAGGTCGATCTACGCAGACGGGTCGGCTATATGTCTCAGGCATTTTCGCTCTACAGTGAACTGACGGTACGTCAGAACCTGGCACTGCACGCGCGCATCTTTCAGTTGCCCGGCACGCAGATTGAGGTACGGGTGATGGAGATGGTCGAGCGTTTTGGCCTCACTGGAGCGGTCGATGAGCTGGCAGAAAAACTGCCTCTGGGTGTGCGGCAGCGATTGTCGCTGGCGGTGGCGGTGATTCATGGCCCTGAGATGTTAATCCTCGACGAGCCCACCTCGGGGGTCGACCCAGTGGCTCGCGATCAATTCTGGCAGCTGCTGGTGCAGCTCTCCCGGGATGAGGGAGTTACCATTTTCATCTCCACTCACTTCATGAACGAGGCCGAACGTTGTGACCGCATCTCGCTGATGCATGCTGGTCGGGTGCTGGCGCAGGATACGCCGCCAGCGTTGATAAAGACCTGCGGCGCTAACAATCTTGAAGAGGCCTTTATCACCTACCTGGAAGAAGCCGCTGCTGATAGAGTGGATGAAGCAGAGACGCCGCCGCAACTGCCTGCTCAACATGGGTCGTCACCCTCCAGACCTCGTAATGCTGCCTTTGACCCGCGTCGTGGCTGGGCTTATGCGCGTCGCGAAAGCCTGGAGATCGTGCGCGATCCTATTCGTATCGCCTTCGCGCTGTTGGGCCCTGTCATCCTGATGA
>CALZMY010000063.1 GCA_945788675.1 uncultured Gammaproteobacteria bacterium
AAGAAAACCGAAAATCTCACCGCGCTCAATCTGAAAGCTGACGCGGTCAACCGCCACAAACTCACCGAAGCAGCGGGTGAGCGCATCTGCCTCGATGACGGTTTCATCATGATGTGGTGGGCGAGGCGGAATCGACACGACTTGATGACGACGGCGTTTTTCCTCGGGAAGAAGAGAAATAAAGGCACCCTCCAGAGTGTTAGCACCCGCATGCGCTTTCAGCTCATCAGGCGTGCCGGTGGCCAGCACCTTTCCCGCGTCCATGGCCACTAGCCAGTCAAAACGTTCGGCCTCATCCATATAAGCTGTCGCAACGACCACGCTCATGCCCGGACGGCGGCTACGAATACGAGAGATCAGTTCCCAGAACTGTCTTCGTGACAGAGGGTCTACCCCGGTGGTGGGTTCATCCAGAATCAGCAGGTCGGGATCATGAATCAGGGCACAGCATAGTCCTAACTTCTGTTTCATGCCGCCGGAGAGTTTACCGGCAGGTCGATTGGCAAAGGGGGCCAGCCCCGTGGCCTCCAGCAGTGCCTGGATACGCCAGGCCCGTTGCTCTTCGCTATGACCAAACAGGCGGCCGAAGAAATCGATATTCTCAAACACCGACAGGGTCATGTAGAGATTGCGCCCCAGCCCCTGGGGCATGTAGGCGATACGTGGCCCCACTACAGTGCGGTTAAGCCTGCGCTTCATGTCACGCCCCAGCGTTTGCACGGAGCCGTGCTGGATCTTTCTCACACCCGCGATCAGTGCCAGCAGAGATGATTTGCCTACACCATCCGGCCCGATCAAGCCTGCCATGATGCCCGCCGGAATCGCTAGCGTCACGCCACCCAAAACCACGCTGTTTTTATAGCGATGGCTGAGATCTGTGACACGGGCAACGGCTTTCATTGGTTACGCCTCTTGCTGATTAATCCCCATCTTGCTTTACTTGCAACTCATCCGGCCACTCTGCATCCGCATCGAGTCGAATATAGGCCATCCCCGGTATGCCGCTCTTTGCCAATGCAGCATGCGCCTGGAGATAAGCGGCATCTAACTGCACCTTGAGGCGAAACATCAGCTTTTCTCTTTCACTACGGGTCTCAACCTCTTTCGGGGTAAACTGCGCCCGCGGCGCCACATAGGTAACGTGGGCGGGAATAACCTTCTCGGGAATACCGTCGAGCAACACACGGGCCTGAGCGCCAACCGCCACCCTGGCGGCCTCATGGGTCGGCAGAAACAGTGTCATATAGATATCGAGGGGATCGAGCACCGTGAGCACGTTACCGCCACCAGGCAACACCTCACCCGGCTCAGCAAGACGATAAAGCACCCGGCCCAGGATGGGAGAGCGCAGTACGCTGTCTTCGATTTGAGTCTTGATTAGTTCGGTATTGGCGATTGCCGCTTCAATCGCAGCTTCAGCATTGGAGAGCTGGGCCTGCGCCGCAGCCAGTGTCGCTTTGGCCATCTCAACAGCAGTCTCGTCGCGTTGTAACTGCTCCAGTGAGATCGTATCGTTTTCATACAATCCCTTGGAACGTTCCAGATCCTTCCTGCTGAGTGACAACTCACTTTTGCGTTGGGTGATTACCGCTTCGGCAAAGCGTTTTTCCTGCTCGGTACGACGTGCTTCGGCCTGGGCACGGCGCAGCTGGGCTGCGAGCTCTCGTGTCTCGATACGGGCCAGTATCTGGGAGGGCTCGACCTGGTCACCCTCCTTTACTAATACCTGTTCAAGTCGACCGCCAAACCTGGTGGTGATGTCTACTTCTGTGGATTCGGTGCGGCCATTACTTGAAACAAAACCGCCAGGGAGTTGATCTTGCCCCACCAGTGAAACGATAAACACAACTATAATAACAATAGCAGCCGCAGCTACGATCCAAAACTTAGATTTTAATGAATGCAAGTCCACTATCTTCTCTCCAGTCAGATAATCCCTGCTCGTTTTATTCGATGCCCCTTATAGCAATAAGCGATCCTGATAAAGCCAGTATAAACGGACACAGCCTAAATGGCAGTAAATTCACTCTGAAGCCGGTGAAAAAAGAGACTGCCGCTAACATAAGCAGCGTAGCAACCGCGCGCCCATAGACTGCTATCGAAACTGAGTTCGAAGAATTAATTCAGGTCACAGAGGTGCTTTGGTTATCAATGCCACAAAAGGCTGTCTCCCAGGATAAGCGTGTTGCATCTGCAACTTGAATCCACCCCCGATTTCATTAATTGATTGCAGACATCAGGTTATCACTGGCCCCTTTTTCAGGTAACTGTAAAATGCTCCCTGTCTACAAAGAAAAGGGCATTGAGGTGCAGGCACCGCTTAGCGTACTAGTGAGTCTGAGTTAACGAAAAGCCAGCACCGCGAAGCTAATCACCAGAAACGCGAGAAAGGGGCCGATTGGCGCAAAGCGTTTCATTTTTTTCATCGCCGCGATGCCTGCGTCGCCTTCCCTGCGTTTGGCTTTGATGGCGAGTATCTTCATCATCACCGTATAAATGAGTATCGCAACGACCATCGCCATCTTCATCCAGAAGGCCCAGTTGAGCGTTTTGAGTTCGACCGCTGACTGCATCAGTAGAAAATAGCCAGTGACCAGCAGCAGTAACAGGCCAAGCAGCCCTACCCCGGATATTGCAGCACCAGCGCCTAGCATTACCTTTTTAGCCGCCTCCGGGTCTTTGAGTCGACGCGCGTGTAACGCCAGCCCCAGCATATAAAATGAGGTGCCAGCACCGATCGACAGGCCGAGAAAATGGAGAATCAGGGTAAATTCGTACATACGGTTATTGTGACACAACTTATGTGGAGGGTAGTAACCCGCTATATTAACCTTATCGTCTGTTCGTATTTGTTGTCTCTTTATGCGCAGGGTGGCTGTTTATTGGCAAACAGACTACTATCGTCTGACTGGCTGAACATTCCTTCAGCTATATTGAGTTTTGATTGAGGATAGTCGTGTGGAAAA
>CALZMY010000064.1 GCA_945788675.1 uncultured Gammaproteobacteria bacterium
ATGCCCGCCGCACCGCTGCCAATAATCAGAACGTCATGTTGTTGACTTCTGGTTGTGTTCACTGTATCGCTCATCGAGTTGATTACGTGGGATGGATCTCTTCGGGAATTGATACCCGCTGGTCAGTTATCATGAACGTTCCATTATAAGTGGCTCAGTGTCTGTTTGTCGCGTTAATCTACACTAGAGAGGAAAGTGGGAAGAACGGAGAGAAGGGCGGAGAGAAAATGGGCAAAAAAAGCCTGGCAAGCTGGGGAATCTTGCCATGCTGGAAAAAGGAATGCCTGTTCGTAGTGAGTTAGCGACCCAACACGTCGTTACGTGTGCTTTCGGCAATGGCGGCTGCTTCACCGATCAGCTCAGCTGGAACACCTAGTTCAGTCAGCGTTGCACCGAGGTTTTCCATGACCGCATCAAAGTGGCTGTCGTTGAGGCCTTGTTTGACCAGATGTGCGTGACCTTTGCGCATATCTTCACCGGTGTAGTTGTTGGGACCACCCAGCGCCATGGTGAGGAACGCCTTCTGTTTGGCAGACTGTTTCTCCATGTCGACGCCTTCAAAGAATTTGTTGATACGATCATCCGCAAGTACCTTGCGATAGAAAATATCGACGGCTGCATCAACGGCTGCGTCGCCACCAATGCGTTCATAGAGTGATGGCGTAATTCCCTGAGCGGCCTTCTCTTCTGCGGTAAAGCCAGCGAGAACATCGCTACGGGTACTTTCAGCAATGGCGGCTGCTTCAGCGATCAAGTCATTGGGTACATCCAGTTCGGTGAGTGTAGCGCCGAGATTTTCCATCACCGCATCAAAGTGGCTGTCGTTGAGCCCTTTCTCTACCAGGTGGGCATGGCCCTTGCGCATGTCTTCACCGGTGTAGTTATTGGGGCCGCCCAGCGCCATGGTGAGGAACGCCTTCTGTTTGGCAGACTGTTTTTCCATGTCGACGCCTTCAAAGAATTTGTTGATGCGATCATCGGCAAGTACCTTGCGATAAAACACATCGACCGCAGCGTTGACGGCAGCATCACCACCGATGCGTTCATAGAGGCTGGCCTGTTTTGGTTCCGATGAGCCACCTGAGAAAAACTTTGCGATTGCGCTGAACATGTATTAACTCCTCCGTTGCTGCCTGTAAGATGTATCTGAGATGCTATTCTATAGCTGTCATTGATGTTTTGTAAATAATTTTATTTAAAAAATAGGGTTATTTTTAAAGTCCATTCAAAACAAAAGGTTGTTTGGTTTTTATGTTCCGTTATGGGTATAGAAGAGTGAGTTTTTATTGAATCTGTCTACATAGAAGAAACGTAATGGCAGATCAATTTTTACATTTACGGTGAGAGGCGTTAAGGTGTGGCCGTTTAGCGGCGTGGCCGTGAGTCAATGAATACAATATTTTTAAGGAGTACTACGTGCAAATTGCAGATCTAAAAGTCGTAACGCTGGACTATAGCCTCAAAGACGACGAGGGCACACTCATTGATAGCTCAGAAGGACGGGGTGATTTTGTCTATCTGCATGGTGCACGGAACATTGTGCCAGGGCTTGAAAATGCACTAGCGGGAAAAGCGACAGGCGATGAAGTGAGTGTGGCTGTTCAGCCTGAAGAGGGATATGGCGAGCGTGATAATAATCTGCTGCAGACAGTGCCAAAAGATATGTTCGAAGAGGGTGCTGATATTAGTGTCGGGATGCAGTTTCATGCACAGAGCCCTGAAGGTGAGATGATGATTGTTACCGTTGTTGAGCTGGAAGATGATGAAGTTATTGTTGATGGCAACCACCCACTGGCGGGTGTTTCACTCAATTTTGATGTGAAGGTTATTGATATTCGTGACGCCAGTGCGGAAGAGATTGAGCATGGCCATGCCCATGGAGCAGATGGAGAGCATCACGATCATTAATCGTTGAGGCTTTTTTGCAACCCGGGCTGGTGAATAGTCCGGACCGGGTTGTGAATCTTTATTTGCTTTTTCTTTGTTGCGTTGTACTGCGTTATTTCTGGGCCACTTCAGCTCATCGTTACTTCCACCATTAGACCACCTAGCGCTGATCGTTTGAATGTTAGCGTGCCGTTATATGCAGTGACGATCTCATGTGTAATAGCAAGCCCAAGACCGTGGCCATCGGTGCTATCAGCAACCCCTTCATCGATGCGGGTGCCACGTTGGGTGAGTTGCTGCATTGCTTCATTACTACAACCCGGACCATCGTCTTCAACGGTGATTACCAGACCGTGATTATTTGAGACCTCGAGTCGCACCTGACCTCTGGCCCATTTGCAGGCGTTATCCAGCAGGTTGCCCAGTAACTCTAATAGATCTTCACGGTCAGCGGAGTAGTGGATATCGTTAGCGATATCAGTGGATATGGCGACACCTTTTTCCTGATAGATTCGCTGCATCACATCAATCAGCGGGGGGAGTTCCTGGGCGAAATTAAATTGCTGACCAGCGGTGGCCTTGCCTGCCAGTTGTGCACGTTTGAGCTCTCGTTCCATCAACTGCTGAATCCGGCTGACGCAATGCTGCAGTTCATGTTGAAGCTGAGGTACGGTGTTGAGTTCATCTCGGTCGATGAGCCGTATCAACAGTGCCAGTGGTGTTTTCAGCCCGTGAGCCAGGTTGCCGGTGGCGTTGCGTGAACGCTTTAGGCGTTGTGTCATTACCGCCAGCAGTTGATTGAACTCGCTCACCAGTGGACGCACCTCGATGGGCACTGTCTCACTGAGTGAACGAGTTTCTCCTTTTTCCAACTGTAATATTTCCTGGCGTACCTGTTCCAGTGGTTGCAGACCTCGTCTTAAAATGATCAGTTGAGTGAAAATGAAGATGATGAGTGCAAGCAGCGTGGTGCCGCTGAACCAGAACATGAATTCTGTAATGTCTTCTTCGATATGAGAGACGTCCTCGGCGACCGCGATGGTGATGAGCCTGCCGCTTTTTCGATAACTACCTTGCCATAGCAGTAACGGCTGCTGTAGTGGCCCCGTGATGTGCTGTTCACCCAGTAGTGTGGTCGTGATATCTTCGTCCCATAGCGAGCGTGAGCGCAGTGTATGTTCTTCGCTCTGGATGCGGTAGTAGTGCCCGGAGAAGGGGTGTGTGTAGACACTGCTGACGAGGTTTACATTGACTCTCATTGCCCTGTCAGTGAACAGTAGAGTGGAGAGCAGGTCTTCAGCGTCGTGTTGTAGGCGTGACGCGACGTAGTCCTCGGCGACGTGGCGAATGGTGAATGAAACCGCTAACCATTGTGCCAGCAGCAATAACACGATACTGATTGTCAGGCCGATGCTAAGTCGGGATTGCAGTGATCTCATTGTGATGGTTTGCCAAAGATATAGCCCTGGCCACGTTTAGTCTTGATTAGTTCGTTGCCAAGTTTATTACGCAGGCGCTTGATGTAGACCTCGATCACGTTGCTGTCGCGATCGGAGCTGTAGTCATAGACATGCTCAGTGAGGCGTGATTTAGACAGCACTACGCGAGGGTGCATCATCATGTAGCGTAACAGGCGGAACTCGGTGCCGGTAAGCTCGGAACGGGAGCCTTTTTCATCCACTACCGCCTGATGCTCCTCATCAAGTTTCAATCCATCCACCTGCAGGCTACCGATATCCTGTGTTTGACTGCGGCGGATCAGCACGTTGAGGCGCGCGATAAGCTCTTCTATATGAAACGGTTTTGCCAGGTAATCATCTGCTCCTGCCTTGAAACCATCGACCTTTTGATGCCATGCATCACGTGCAGTAAGGATAATAATGGGTACCTTGTTCCCTTGCGCGCGCCAATGGCTCAGCACTTCAAGTCCGGGGCGTTGAGGCAGACCAAGGTCAAGAATGATGGCATCATAGGGTTCCTCAGCGCCCATGAATTCAGCGTCGATACCATTATCTACCATGTCCACCACAAAACCTTCCTTGTGAAGATCTTTCTTGATCTGTTGACTTAATGGGATATCGTCCTCAACGAGTAGTACTCTCATGAATGAGTCTCTCTAAAGCTCTTTTTTGTTTTTGATGAGCTCGCCGTTTTTTGCATCATATTCAAGCTCCCAGATCGTACCGTCATCATCAAGTATTTCCAGTTCATAAATATAGCGCCCGTGTTCATGTTCCAGCTCAATCTCCAGGATATGCCCGCTGCGTAGCTTACGCGCTTTGATAATGATCTGTTCCAGCGGCATGATTTTACCGGCCTCTTTTAGTCTGCGCGCCTCGTTGTGATTACGATCAGCCAGTACATCATTGATAGCGATCATGCTTGAGATCAGTATCAAGAAGAGCTGACGGGTGATAAATTTACTGTTGGTCTTCATTTGGCACCCTCGGGTTTGTTGTTATTTTACTCCTTTTTGCGGCCGGTGATCATCGCCTGTAGCAGATTTTCATGATGCAGCAGGCTTTCAAAAAGAATCCCGCAGAGGTGGATAAAGACCAGCAGCAGGGTGAAATTGGCAAAAAACTCATGCACTTCTTCGAGTAATTCTTCAGCGGACTCGCTGACGCCACTCATCATAACCGCCAGTGGACCAGCATGTTCATCAGCACCGTAAAGCGCCACGCCGGAGATAGAGACCAGTATCAGGCTGATGAAAAACATGACAATCATTGCGCCACCCGCCGGGTTATGACCGATATAACGTTTAGCACGCAGTAGCAGTACATCCCTGGTGTACTGCCATACCATAGATGGACGGTAGACGAAATCAGAGAAACGCGCATGCTCTGCGCCGATGAAGCCCCAGACAAAGCGCAGTGCTAGTAATATCATGATGATGTAGCCACTCCACACATGCAGGCTCATGAAGTCATCTTCGGTCAGATAACAAACTGCAAAAGTGGCCACCAGGCTCCAGTGGAAAGTCCTGACAAATCGGTCCCAGACCTTGATTTCATTGGTGTTAGCGTGATACATGACTCATCTCCGGATATCTAATCAATATTGCGACTGAGCGTAGCAGGTGTAACTGAAATCAAACTGAAAGGGCTGGTGTAATCTGTTGTATGGTCTAGAATCGGGACGGAGGAGGCGGTATGAGGACAAGCAACTTTGCCATCAAGGCCTACATCGTGGCGGTGCTAACGCTGTTTCTTGGGGTAGTGCTAAGCCTTAATCTGCACGACTGGTCGTGGTTTGCGCGGTCGGGTTCACTGGTGGTAATCAACGGTATCATCCTCACGTCACATCAGATTATTGAACATATGGGGCGTCTCAAACAGCGCCAGGCGAAGTGGGA
>CALZMY010000065.1 GCA_945788675.1 uncultured Gammaproteobacteria bacterium
GCCAAGATCGGTACCTTCGGGGAACGCGCCGAAGATATTTTTTATCTCAGCGATAAAGACGACCACATCATCAGTGATGAACATCAACTCGAACAACTCCGTCAAGCATTGATCGAAGCACTAAAAAAATAGCGCGTCAGAACTTAGCACTTACCTTCACCTTTAAATATGCGATAGCAAATGTCATCAACACCATCACATCACCAGCCCCCGAGCCATTCTGCCAACAAGTTCTCAGCGACAGCACTAATCCGCAACGGCAAGTTACCACTGACAATCTGCGCCATCGCACTGCTAATACAGCTTGGTGGCAACGAAGCCAGCCTATGGCTACGCTATGATCGCGAAGGCATTCTGGCCGGCGAAGTATGGCGCATCATCACTGGACATCTCGTCCACCTCGGCTGGCCACATCTAATGATGAACGTCATTGGACTGCTGCTTATCTGGCTACTCTTTGGCCATATCATCAAACAGAATAGGTGGCTGATAATCTGCCTGGTTAGCACACTAGCCATCAGCATCGGACTGCTACTCTTCAACCCAGCGCTTCAATGGTATGTCGGTTTTTCTGGCGTATTGCACGGCATGTTTGTCGCCGGCACGCTTGCCAGCATCAAGGCAGGTTATCGAGCTGAACTGCTGTTGTTAGTATTACTAAGCGTGAAATTGACCTGGGAACAGATGATCGGCCCGCTGCCAGGCAGTGCCGAGTTTGCAGGTGGTAACGTCATTGTTGATGCACATCTTTATGGGGCACTGAGTGGGTTGGTTGTCTCTATGGTGCTAATCGCTTTATCGAATCGATCCAATGAAAACCAGGCACAGTAGTATTTCACGCACCCGGTGGTTGTTTAATTTTTTATGAATCTCTATCAGGGAAACTGGCCCGTGCGTACTTACTCAGGGCAACACCCACCTGCGCGCACGGTACCGGGAGAGTTTGGTGATGAAGGAATCGCAATCAACTCAATTATCTCGAATGGAGCAGTGATCGCCGGTGGCTCATCACAACACTCGATCCTGTTTAACAATGTCTTTATCGGTGATGAATCAATGGTGCAGGACTCGCTGCTGTTTGAAGGCGTGCGTATTGGAAAACGTGTACAGCTGCGCAACTATATTATCGATAAAGAGGTCAAAGTCCCTGATGGCACGCACATCGGCTTTGACGTCGCAGAAGACAAAAAACATTTTGAGGTGTCAGAAAACAGGATTGTTGTAGTGCCAAAATAGTACACCTTTTAGCGACCACCGCTCAATGCACCATCGATATGTCGATGCTGTGTACCCTTACTATCATGCCTACCAATAGTGCAGGAGCAAACGCTTTCTCACCCCATGCAGCAGAATAAAGCCATCAAACCAGGAGTCATATCATGTAATTAGATTACCTCAAACAATCACCGGCACACAGCTCCCAAGGGGCACTCTGTACCCAAGGGGCACTCTGTACCCAAGGGGCACTCTGTACCCAAGGGGCACTCTGTAGTGAGCTATTGCGATGATTCGCAACGAAGAAGCTGGATATTAGACTCAAGGTCATTTATTCATGAATTAAGCCAGGGGGGGGGTTAAACATATCAGCACAACTACCACCGACCAAGCACTGCAGTGGCCCCTCTAAACCTCAAAATCGACGTTAATAAAAAACGGCGCTATCGTCCTAATTTCGCGCTTTACAACTAAGCTGTTCGAGACAAGCTGAATAATTTCGTGAGCGACAAGCGATTATGCTAGCATCCAGTACCATTAAGTAACAACACGCAGTAATGCAGCACAAAGGTATCAAAATGGACAAATCCTCTGCTGATGAAATCATCAAATCAATTGCAGAAATTACACAACATGTCGATCGTGACCAGCTTGAAGCAAGCTTTGCAAGCACACTTTACGAACAGCTTGATGTAGACCACGTTGCAATCTACAAGGTCTATTATCACTATAATCAACCAAAATACCTGCTCATGCTTGAAGTACGCGATGACCAGCAGCATATCTACGGTCTTGCAGTCGCCACTGAAAAAGAGCCGCCCCATATCATCGAACAGCTAACTAGCTGCCTTCAAAGCAAAAAGCCAGCTATCGTTCAGCGCCCTGATAACAAGATGATTTTTCTTCAACCCATCATGAATCATCTCAATGAGGTGGTCAGCATCTTCACATTATCCAGCAGTGAAAGCAGTAACTATCATGAAAATGAAAAGCCTATGACAGGCTACTTTCAGGTTTACCGCAATTACCTCAGATTATTAAATGAAAGCGAACACGATACGCTAACCGGACTGTTAAACCGTCGCACCTTTGACCGCGACCTCGACAAACTGATGTCAGAGTGGCAAAAAAAAGATGTCATCGTCGATAACGACAAAAGCAATGTCAATCGACGCACAGATAATAGTGAAAAAGGTAACTGGCTGGCCGTGGTCGACATCGATTTTTTCAAACGAATAAATGATAAATATGGCCATCTATATGGAGATGAAGTCCTACTGCTGTTGGCTAATATTATGCGTGAGTCATTCAGAAATTACGACCAACTGTTTCGCTTTGGCGGCGAAGAATTTGTCATAATCTTACGTGACACAGACCAGTCAGGTGCAGAATCAGCCCTCATGCGTTTTCATAAAAAGGTGGGGGAATTTTCTTTTCCACAAGTCGGACACATTACCGTCAGCATCGGATACGAGGAAATCGCCAATCAGACGATCCCCTCCGAAGTATTACGACTTGCTGATGAAGCGCTTTACTACGTGAAGGAGCATGGTCGCAACAGCGTGCGCTACTATAAGCAACTGCTTGCGGAAGGGAAAGTGCAAGCGCCCAGTACGCCTGCTCACGACGATATTGAATTATTTTAATTTAGAGAACCCCTGATTAATTCATGAATGCTAGCCGAATCAATTGAGCAGATCACCAAAACCCCATACCAGTGTGCCTAGTATCAGCATGTAAAGGCCATATTTTTCGCTGGCCAGGATCTGTGCTTCGCGATGGATCAAACGGTATTTGTCATCCTCTGCCCAGTCATGATTAAATTGCGACTCCCACTTCGCCTGGCGCTGTTTGAGACGCCCCATATGTTCAATAATCTGATGTGACGTGAGGATGATACCGTTGATTACCACCAGTGAACCCGACCGCGCAAACCACGACCAGTCGTGCAGATTAA
>CALZMY010000066.1 GCA_945788675.1 uncultured Gammaproteobacteria bacterium
CATAAGAAAAACATTTCCGAAAAATATTACATGAAACACGACATTTTTACACCGCTCATCACATTATTTAACAGCCTTATTCAGGTTTTGGGGTGTGAGCGGTGATAATCAGCCGTTATATCCTGAAAGAAGTGTTTTTGACGCTGGTCGCGGTAGTGACCGTGTTATTACTGATCTTCCTCAGTAATCGTTTTGTCTATTACCTCGCAGATGCCAGCAGCGGAAATCTCTCCAGTGATGTGATTCTGACGATCTTGATGCTCAAGACATTAGATGCGCTTGTGATTATGTTGCCACTCGCGCTGTTTCTTTCGATCTTGATTGCATTCAGTCGTCTCTATAAAGATAGTGAAATGGTTGCGATGTTTGCGTGTGGCGTGAGCATTGGGCGAATTTACAAGACCGTTTTGATGCTGGCGGTGTTTGTCGCGATGGTCGTTTCAGTCATCACCTTTTATTTAGCCCCCTGGGCAACGGAGGAGACCTACCGCATTCAGGACAGGGAGAAGGCCGCCGCGACCCTGTCAGGAATCGCTTCGGGACGTTTCACTGAGGCTTCCAGTTCTGAAGGGGTTTTTTATGCAGAATATATCTCTGATGATCAGACACGATTAAATGATATTTTTATACAAAATGAGCGTGATGGAGAGCAGGTGATTCTTTCTGCAAAAAGCGGTCGTCACTTTGTTAAAGCGGAGAGTGGAGATCGCTTTCTGGAGCTGCAAGATGGCTATCGCTACGAGGGGTTGCCGGGAAGTTCCGATTTCACTATTACTCAATATCAAACACATGCCATTCGCATTCAGGAACAGGAGGTGGTGCGCTCGGATAGAAAACACAAGGCCTATCCAACTGAGGAGCTGCTGGACCCTGAGATGCGCCGCCAGTTTGCGGAGCGTACTCGATGGGATTTTGATGAGCTTCATCGTTACGATATGGCCGAACTCCACTGGCGTTTGGCCATGCCGCTTTCGACTATTCTGCTGGCGATATTGGCGGTACCGTTAAGCCGTACTAATCCTCGGCAGGGCCGTTATGCCAAGTTATTTGTCGCGATTCTGGTCTATTTTATCTATAGCAATCTGATGGGGGTGGGGCGCACCTGGATAGAGCGGGACGTTATCGCTCAGGCAGCTGGGTTGTGGTGGGCGCATGGCGGAGTACTTTTTCTTGCCATCTTCCTGCTTTATAAACAATACGGCATGAGCTGGTTGTCAGCCCCCAGGCTGGTGCCTGCAAGTGACCAGGAACCAGGTAAGGGTTGACGGCGATGGTTATTCTTGATCGCTATATCATGCGTGCGGTTATCGGCAGTGTGTTGCTGGTCATGTTGATCCTGCTGGCACTGTTTGCATTTGCCGCATTTGTTAATGAACTCACCTATATCGGTAAGGGTGAGTATGGCGCATTTCTGGCGCTTATCTATGTTGCGCTAACCCTGCCAGGGCTCGCTTACGATCTGTTTCCGGTTGCGGCACTGTTGGGCAGTGTCATTGGTCTTGGTGTGATGGCCAGTAATAGTGAGCTGGTGGTAATGCGTTCCGCCGGTGTCTCGATCGGTCGAATCACATGGTCTGTGATGAAAGCGGGACTGTTATTAGTGGCCGCTGCGGTGATCATCAGTGAATTCATTTCGGGTGAGAGTGAACGACTGGCCCAGGAGATACGAAGTCAGGCATTAATAGGTCATGTGACGAAAAAGATTGAAAAAGGATTCTGGACGCGTGATGAGGCTCGGATTATCAATGTACGTCGGGTCTTGCCAGGTGGTGAGTTGCAAGAGATCTATATCTATGAAATTGATGAACAACGTCATCTGAATGAAGTCATTTACGCAAAGAGTGCCAGCTATGAAGATGAGCAATGGATGCTTAAGGAAGTGAAACATAGTCGCTTCGGTGAGAGTGAAATCGAATCGACCCTGATCAACTCGCTACTGCAAAAAACGCTGATTGATCCCGAAATGATCGATGTCATTGCGATCAAGCCTAGAAGTCTCTCAGTACGAGGGCTTTATAAGTATGTCGAATATCTTAAGAGCAATGATCTTACTGCTGGCCATTATGAAATGGTCTTCTGGTCCAAGGTCATCTTGCCGTTTGCCACGGCTATGATGGTATTTTTATCGATTCCTTTTGTCTTTGGGCCACTCAGGTCTGTCGGGGTAGGGGTGCGTGTGCTGGTCGGGACGCTGCTTGGCATTACTTTTTATGTTATTCATCAGATGTCGAGTTATGTCGGACTGGTCTTTCACGTCAACCCAGCGCTCAGTGCGATGTTACCAACCCTGGTGTTTTTTACTGTGTCGTTGTTGATGATGCGACGCATTAGATAGAGACCTCGCCTGCAGCCTGTTAGCTCAGGCCTTGATATCGATGAGCGTGCCAATCGTGTCGCTGACAGTCTCTACCACCTTTGCGGATGCTTCGACCTGCAGGCGCGCCATCATCAGATCAACTAACGGTTCAGCGACATCAGCGGGATTGCCAGAAGCGCTATTTTCTGCGCTGGCGATGGTGGAGGCGCTCTTTTCTGCGATCGCCATACCGCGTTGAATGCCAGTGATACCGGCGTTAAGGGCAGTGATACTACTCATAATATTAACCTCTTGCTGCTTATGTCTATATCGACAAATACTGCACAATGCTGAAATAAAATACCTTCGATAGACTGGGTGAATGGGCGGTTTTGTGACCGTTTTCAAAGTTTGTGGAACGGTTTAAAATGAGCTTTTTGTAATATCGCTTTCAAGCCCCTCGTGAGAAGAAATATGCTTCCAGATGCACCTGATGCAATAGGTACCCGTAAACAGCGAGACCGCTGTCCTCTGTGTAGTGAAGCAAATTATTGTCAGTCTGAAATGCCACAGAGCTGCCAAAAGGGGGCGTGCTGGTGTCGTTCACAGAGTTTCCCCGCCGCACTACTCGCGCAGTTACCAGAGGATGAGATGGCTGTCCGCTGCATCTGTCAAAATTGCCTGGAGAGATTCCTTAAGTAAGCTTATTTTAAACTTTAGTGTAAATTTAGAGGTGGTAGTTCGACTACTCTGGTGACATAGGTGAAGTGAGGTTGAGGATGAATCGTCGTCAGTTATTGAAAATAGGGGTGGGACTGTTGTTTACAACGGCAACAATGTCATTAGCATCGCGGATTGCAACGGCTGGGCAGGAGGGTATGAGTAATCAAACTCGAAAAATGGAGAAGCTTATAATGAGTGATGATGAGTGGCGGGAGAAGTTGACTCCAGAGCAGTTTTATATCTTGCGTGAAGAAGGGACTGAGCGTCCTTTTTCTAGTGCGCTGAATGATGAAAAACGTGACGGTACCTATCATTGTGCTGCTTGTGAACAAGCGCTATTTTTATCAAACATGAAATTCGATAGTGGTACCGGCTGGCCCAGTTTTTTTGAATCCATTGATGGCGCATTTGAGACTAAGACGGACTTTAAATTGATCTACCCGAGAAAGGAATACCATTGTTCCCGCTGTGGTGGGCATCATGGGCACATTTTTAAAGACGGCCCTCCACCAACAGGAAAACGTTGGTGTAATAATGGTGTGGCATTGAAGTTTATTCCTGCATAATTTTCTGTTGTTGCATCTTCTATGAGTCAGAGCACCGTTATAATCGAAAATATTAAGGAACCTCTGATTAATTGTCATTACGAGGAGTGAAGCGACGAAGTAATCTCCTAACTAGATGATTCTTATAGTACCGAGATTGCCGCGCTTCGCTCGCAATGACACATGACGTAATTAATCAGAGGTTCCTTAATATAGAAAGTAGCGATACTGCTCTGGAGAAAGCGACCTTTGCTGGTGGCTGTTTCTGGTGCATGGAGCCACTTTTTTATCGACTTGAAGGCTTGGTTTCAACGACTTCAGGATATGCCGGCGGAGATGAAATTGATCCGAACAATTCTGGACGAGAGCCGTTTCTTAATAAGAAGTGGGGTAAAGAGTAATTGCAGTCTTAAGACTATAGAGAGCACTGCTTCTCAGCCTCAATAGCCAGCCTTAGTGCTGGTTATTTTTTGAATGATGTTACAGTATCTATGCAGGTAATTATATTAGCAATAGAGTGTAATATTTCACCTCATTGGCACGACTACTTATGGATTGTTTAATTTCAGTAATTGATAAGGTTACTGGTAAGAAAAGAGAATAAATCGCTTTAGCCTGTTAGCAACCGGGGATTGTGTTAGATGAAAAAGAGCAAGATCATATTAGTGGGTGTGATAGCCCTTTTGGTATTCGCCTACTTCGCCTTTGATCTGGGGCAATATTTTAGCCTTGATTATTTTAAATCTCAGCAGGCTGAGATCAATGGCTATTATAGTGCTAATCCACTGACAACAGTCGCGCTGTTCTTTTTGATCTATGTCGTCGTTACTGGACTTTCACTACCAGGTGCCGCGATCATGACGCTGGTTGCAGGGGCCATCTTTGGTGTTTTAACAGGTACTATCATCGTCTCGTTTGCGTCGACCTTAGGCGCGACCATCGCCTTTCTGGTATCGCGCTATCTACTACGAGATTCTATCCAGCGCCAGTTTGGTGATAAGCTGAAGACGATCAATGAAGGTGTCGAGAAGGATGGTGCCTTTTACCTGTTCACGCTACGGCTGGTGCCTGCATTTCCATTTTTTGTGATCAACCTGGTAATGGGGTTAACACCAATACGTACAGTTACATACTTTCTTGTTAGTCAGGTAGGTATGCTGGCCGGAACAATTGTCTATGTAAATGCCGGCACACAGATAGCCAAAATAGAATCGTTGAGCGGTATTTTATCGCCCGGATTAATTGTATCGTTTGCACTACTCGGTATCTTTCCTCTTATTGCTAAAAAGGTTGTCAGCATGATTAAAGCAAAAAAGGTATTGAAGGGGTATCCAAAGCCAGCAAAGTTTGATCGCAATCTAGTGGTGATTGGCGCTGGTTCTGCTGGTCTTGTGACCTCTTATATAGCGGCTGCGGTAAAGGCTAAAGTGACATTGATCGAGAAACACAAAATGGGTGGTGATTGCCTCAATACCGGTTGCGTCCCCTCCAAAGGGTTGATCCGTTCAGCCAGATTTGTAGCTCAGCAAAAGCGAGCTAGCGAACTGGGAATGAAGTCCGCTAGCGTCGATTTTGATTTTGCTGATGTCATGGAACGCATCCAACGAGTCATCAAGACCATTGAGCCACATGACTCAGTAGATCGTTATCAGGCGCTGGGGGTTGATGTGATTGAAGGTGAGGCCAAAATCACATCTCCTTATACCGTTGAAGTGAATGGACAGACGCTTACCACACGCAATATCGTGATAGCGACTGGAGCGCGGCCATTTGTGCCACCACTACCGGGAATAGATGACGTGGGTTATTTGACGTCGGATACGGTGTGGAATCTTCGGCAGCAGCCTGAACGCCTGGTGGTGCTAGGTGGTGGCCCGATTGGCAGTGAGCTCGCACAGAGCTTTGCGCGCCTGGGAAGCCAGGTGACGCAAGTTGAACTGGGTGACCGTATTATGGGGCGTGAAGATCCTGATGTCTCTGAGATGGTGATGCAGCGTTTCAAGGCTGAAGGCATCGATGTGCGAACAGGCCACAAAGCGAAGGCGTTCTGCATTGAAGAGGGCGAAAAAATTCTGATCTGCGAAAACAGTGGTGAAGAGGTACGTATCCCATTTGACCAGGTGCTGGTGGCACTCGGGCGCGCCGCCAATACCACTGGCTTTGGTCTGGAGGAGCTGGGTGTAACCATCAATCGTACAGTGGAGGTCAACGATCTGTTGCAGACCAATTTTCCCAATATCTATGCTGCTGGTGATGTCGCTGGTCCTTATCAATTTACCCATACGGCAGCGCATCAGGCCTGGTATGCGGCGGTAAATTCGCTATTTAGTGGCTTCAAATCCTTTAAAGTCGATTATCGTGTTATCCCATGGGCAACCTTTACAGATCCTGAAGTCGCGCGTGTCGGACTCAACGAGACTGAGGCGAAGGAGCAGGGGATTGAGTATGAACTGACCACCTACGGTATTGATGATCTGGATCG
>CALZMY010000067.1 GCA_945788675.1 uncultured Gammaproteobacteria bacterium
CATCGCAAACATATCCAGGACCATTTAGTATGCACTTTATGAGCGCAACTGAACACCATCATCACTCCGGTCATCACTCTCACCACCATGGTTCCGGTAATAGCCTGTTATGGGCGTTGGTACTGACGATAGGTTTTGCGGTGATTGAGGTGATTGGCGGGGTGATTTCAGGGTCGCTGGCATTGCTGGGTGATGCCGGTCATATGTTAACGGACGCTACCGCACTGGGACTCGCTGCCTTTGCGGCATGGGTAGCGAAGCAACCACCATCGGCACGCCATTCGTATGGCCTGGTGCGCGCTGAGGTCGTTGCTGCATTGGCCAACGGCTTGTTCATGTTGGCAATCGTCTTCATGATCGCCTATCACGCCGTCGAGCGCCTGTGGCAGCCACAGCCAGTGGCCGGTGGTACTGTGATGGTCATTGCCGCAATCGGTTTGATCGTTAACATCATTGTGGCGATGATCTTGCATCGCGGCGAACAGACGTTGAATACCCGCGCCGCCTATCTGCATGTGCTCGGGGATCTGCTGGGCTCGGTGGCTGCACTCGTTTCGGGTGTGGTGATCTATTTCACTGGCTGGACGCCGATTGATCCACTGTTGTCATTGCTGATCTGCGCATTGATTCTCTATTCCAGTATGCGGCTACTGCGTGAAGTGCTGCATGTCATTATGGAAGGTGTGCCTCCCTATCTTGACCTTGCAGAGGTTAGCACTGCGATGGCTGAGCCTGAGGCGGTAAATTCCATTCATGATTTGCACATCTGGACGTTATCCAGTGGTCTGGTGGTATTGTCTGCACATGTGGTGATCCGAGATATGGGTGAGTGGAATGAAACGTTGACTAGACTCAGCGAAGTGCTTGATCAAAATTTCGATATCCAGCACATCACATTACAGCCTGAGCTGACGCGCGCTGAGGGGCAGTCGCTCGTCTGTGATCACGCCTGCGATAATCATCATTGAGGGTGAAGCGAGCGCTGCGTTTAATTGAAGGCAAGGACCGCGAAGCTGATTACCAGAAATGCGAGAAAGGGGCCGATTGGCGCAAAACGTTTAATCTTTTTCATCGCCGCGACGCATTCCTCACCCTCTCTTCGTTTTGCTTTGATGGCGAATATCTTCATCATCACGGTATAAACGAGTATCGCAACGACCATCGCCATCTTCATCCAGAAGGCCCAGCTGAGGGTCCTGATTTCGACCGCTGATTGCATCAGTAGAAAATATCCGCTGGTCAGTAGTAGTAACAGACCAACTAGCCCTACCCCGGATATTGCAGCACCTGCGCCTAACACTATCTTTTTGGCCGCCTCTGGATCTTTGAGGCGGCGTGCATGCAGGGCAAGCCCAAGCATATAAAAAGAGGTTCCAGCACCCATCGACAGGCCGAGAAAGTGGAGGATCAATATAAAGTCATACATGCGGCTATTGTGACACAACTTATATGGATGGTAGTAACCCGCTATATTAATCTTATCGTTTGTTCGTATTTGTTGTCTCTTTACGCGTAGGGTGGCTGTTTATTGGCAAACAGACTACTATCGCCTGACTGGCTGGACATTCCTTCAGCTGTATTGAGTTTTGATTGAGGATAGTCGTGTGGAAAAAACTGTAGCCCTGTTTGATTTGCCGTATCAGTGGATATTTCCGGTGATCTTTATCACGATGACAGCCATCATTGGGATCTGCTTCATGAAGTATGTGATATTGGCAGAAGATAAGGATGACGAAGAAGAGAACAAGGAAGCGCAGGGGAAGGTAGAAGAGATCGCATCCTCGCAGGCATGCGAGGAGAACGAAGAGAAAGAGTCGAAGAAGTAAAATAGCCAGTTTTAACCCGTTTTTTCAGGGCGAAGGTAATCGGTGTGCTAGTGGGTGAAATTGCCGAGTATTAGCCCATCTTCATTCTGTTGTTGTGCGTCCCCCAATCAGTTAATTTCGTTACTCACCCTGGTGGTATCCGCTCAATTTAAGCGCCTTATTCATCTCTGGTAAAATATTAGGGTCGTGACTGTTTTTTTATATCGATATAAAAACTGCTGAGAGCCCCGTATTTCACTCTTATTCGCTTTCAAGTGAGAAAATGGTTGCAATTGCGAATGAGAATAATTATCATTAATTCACCTTAAGGATAATATGTTTATCCGTATTTTATTTTTGATGAGAATTTGACAATGAAAATATTGAAAAAGCTGGGCGTGACTTTGTTGGGCGTGTTGATGGCGATGCCAGTGGTGCAGGCAGCTGACGATGAGCTGGTTGTTTATTCTGGGCGGAGCGATAAATTTGTGAAGCCGGTGATTAAGGAATTTACTAAAGAGACCGGAATCAAGGTGCTGCTGCATAGTGCGAAATCGACCGCACTGCTGAACAAGCTAAAGGTTGAGGGTGAGCGCACACAGGCGGATCTGTATTTGAGTAATGACGCTGGCAATCTGCAGTTAGGCAGTGAGATGGGGCTGTTTCAATCGTTGCCAACAGCAGTCACGGATGTTATTGAGCCTAAATTGCGTGCATCAGATAGTAGCTGGGTGGGCCTTTCTGCGCGCGCCCGGGTACTTGTGGCCAATACCGCGGTCGATACCAGTTTTGTGAAATCAGTATTTGATCTGGCTGATCCGCGCCTGAAAGATCGAATCGCAGTCACTCACAGCGGCAATGGCAGCTTTATTGCGGGTGTGACCGTATACATGCTTGCCGCTGGTGAAGAGAAAACGCGCACATGGTTGCAAGGTGTTAAGGAGAATGCGGCGGGTCAGAACTTCGATAAACATAGCAAAGTGGTGAGAGCGGTGGCCAGTGGTAAAAAGTCAGTCGGGCTTGTGAATCATTACTACATATACCGTCACCTGGATAAGAAGCCTGATGCACCGATTAAGATTATTATGCCTGATCAGGACGAGGGCGGAATGGGTGTTGCCTGGAATGTCGCGGGTGTGGCGGTAAGTAAATACACGAAGAAATCAGCAGCGGCGATTAAATTTGTTGAATACCTGGTTTCTGAAAAAGGGCAGAAGTTATTTGCAGAAGTTAATCGTGAGTACCCTGCACGTAAGGGTGTAGCGGCCGCGAGTGAAGTCCCGGCGGCAGATAGCATCAATGCCTCAACGGTGGAAATGGCGGAGCTGGGTAAACAGCGTAATGCCACTATCGATCTACTTGAGGCGGTAGGCATGCCCTGATGGCAAGTTAGCCAGTGGTTATCAGGCGTTTTTCCATTCTTTCGGGAGTGACGGGGGTAGTCGTCTTAATGGCGGCTATCCCTTTACTCTTTGTTATCTATAGCAGTTTTCAACTCTCGACTGAGCGATGGCTTGGTCTGTGGGATACGCGGTTACCTGATCTTTTGGCAAATACCCTCTGGCTGGGGGTGGTAGTTGCAATAGGCTGTCTGCTGCTGGGTGTTTCATCGGCGTGGCTGATTGCACGTCGTCAGTTTGCTGGGCGTACAGCGGCGATCTGGTTGATGGTGTTACCGCTGGCGATCCCGACTTACGTGTTTGCCTATATTTATACCTCACTACTCGCCGAAGATGGCTGGCTGGGGCAGGCGTGGCTTGGCGTCTTTGGTGATACCTTCGAAATTCCCGATATCTATACCGGCTGGGGGGCCGCCTTTATCCTCTCGCTGGCCGGTTTTTCATATGTCTTTCTTTTGGCGCGCACATCGCTGATGCAGGCAAGCCCCAGTCTGGAAGAGGCGGCCAGGATGCAGGGGGCGACACCATTCGAGGTGTTTTGGCGAGTACAGCTTCCATTGTTGCGTCCGGCACTGGCGGCGGCGCTGGCGGTCGTGGTATTGCATGTGCTGTCAGATTTTGGTGCCGTAAGCATGTTGCGCTTTCAGACCTTCACGTTGAGTATCTATACGCAGATGGAGGGTCGCATGGATAATCAGGCGGCGGCAGGGCTGAGTCTGGTACTGGTGATGATGAGTTTGACCTTTTTGGTGCTGGAGCGTTTTTTTCGTAGCCGCCAACGCTATTTTAGTAGTAGCCGCGCGCGCAAGTTTGAGGCAAAGGTTGCCAGTCGCGGTGAGCTGATGATGATCTGGGGCTGGATTGGAGCGGTCGCACTGTTCTCGTTTATCTTGCCATTGGTGTGGGTGCTGCACTGGAGCTGGCAGGCGTGGGACGCGGAATTAATTGGGACTGAGTTCTGGGGCTATACACGTAACTCACTGATACTGGGTTTAATTGCCGCGAGTGTCACGATCGTAGTGGCACTGCCAGTAGCGCTCTATCACGCACGGATTCGTTCGTGGCTCAGTGTCTGTTTCCTGCACCTCTCAAGTATCGGTTTTGTATTGCCAGGACCGGTGGTCGCACTGGGTGTGATTACTTTTGTAATCACGCAGTTACCCCTGCTTTATGGTGGGCTGATCGTATTATTGATGGCACTTGTAGTGCGTTTCCTGCCGCTTGCGGTGCAGTCTCAGGAGGCCGCACTCCAGCAATTGACGCCGTCGATTGAACACGCCG
>CALZMY010000068.1 GCA_945788675.1 uncultured Gammaproteobacteria bacterium
AAGCTCTGATTAATTACATTATCTGTCATTGCGAGCGGAGCGCGGCAATCTCGGTACTATAAGAATCATCTAGTTAGGAGATTACTTCGTCGCTTCACTCCTCGTAATGACAATTAAATCAGAGGTTAGTTAGAGGTTCTTTAGAAATGGATGCCACAAGAGTCACAGGACGTGGAATATAAAACATATTACAACCAGCGCCCCTTTAGTAAATGACAATAAAGGGGACCTCTGATCACAGACTCCCCCCGTCAGCGGCGACCAAACAATGAAAGACCTTCACATCCATTATCGCTTCCAGTCATCCGATGGCAAAGAGCAAACCTTTGAGCTAACGCTGGATACCCACACACTAGCACAGACCGGCCCGATGACCGAACCTCCCGCTCCCTGGACACAACTCCAGTTTCACCAATGTCCAAACTGCCCGTTAAATGCCAGTGAACATCCACACTGCCCCGTCGCCCTTAATTTACAAACGCTGGAGAGTGGTTTCGCGGACATGTGGTCATATGATGAGCTAAGCATGGAGGTAACAACGTCTGAGCGTATCGTCTCTGCCTCCACCACGGCCCAGAAAGGTGCCTCTTCACTACTGGGCCTGATGATGGCGACCAGCGGCTGTCCCCATACCGTTTATTTCAAACCCATGGCCCGTTTCCACCTGCCGCTGGCAAGCGAGGCGGACACTATCTATCGTGCAACCTCGATGTATCTGTTAGCTCAATATTACCTGAACAAAGATGGACAAAAAGCAGGATTAGAACTGGATGGCCTGCTTGAACTCTATCAGCAGATGAGGATTATCAACCAGTCATTGGCACAACGACTACGCGCGAATGCTCACAAGGATACGGCCATAAATGCCGTCATACTACTGGATCTTCTCGCAAAGACCCTGCCTTACTGCATCGATGATGACATGTCCGAGATACGCTACCTGTTCGAGCCGTTCTTATCTCCGCAAACAAAATAACAGGACAAGCACCCCATCATCCATCACTCTTCCACCTCGATATAGACACCTGAACCACTTTCTGTAATATTGGAAAGATAATGGACCTTGTCGATCAAGGTAGAGTCAAGTTTCTCCCCCTTAGCCATTAACACCAACCCCCCTTTCGTCACCACATCTTTGCCCAGCACCATCCCGGGCTTCAGTTTATCGACCGCTACATACCGAATATTTTTAGTACCCTTTTTATTTTCGATTTTTAGATATTTAACAAATACATCAACCACCTGCGGTGAATAACGCCTGCCCTGATTTTCAATAATAAAGTCCCCTGCCTGGGAAGCAGTCAACTTATTCTCAAGCAGCGTACCCGTTTGCAGGGCACCGAAATCGTCCACCACGGCAAGGATAGCAGCACCCAACGGAATCTCATCCCCTTTCAAACCATCTGGAGAACCACTGCCGTCGTACCACTCATAGCGGGCACGAATGAGACTGGCAGCCCCTTTTAGTAGATCCAGCGACATCAATAACCCCTCACCCATCATCGCGTGGTTAACAATGACCTCACGCTCATCTTTTGAAAGCTTCTCAAAGGGTTTAGAGAGCAAATCATCAGGCAAACCTATCCGTCCAATACCATTCAACAAACCTGAAAAAAGCACATCATTGGCAGCCGCCTTCTCCATTCCCATCGCCATCGCCAGCTTGAACCCCATATCGGCGACCCCTCGTGCATAACCGGGTATCGTGCCACCACGAAATTCGATAATGTTTGAAAATGTCTTGATAGAGTCTGTGTAACTTTTTTTGAGTGTCTCATGAGCCCCTGCGAGCTGCTCCATCGTTTTTTGCAACGCCTTTGTACGCTCCAACACTTTTTGTTCAAGCGTAGCATTGAGCTTTGTCAGCTCTTCATTCTGTTGATGGGTTAACTTCGTTAGATGGAGCCGCTCTGCCTTCAGAAATCTCTGTTCCAGCGCCCGTTGCACACTGATCTTGAGATCTTCATCCTCCCACGGCTTACTGATATAAGAATATATATTACCTTTATTAATAGCAGCAATCGTCGAGGTTATATCAGCATAGCCTGTTAACAGGATGCGCATCGTATCAGGCCATTTCTCTGCTGCCTGTTCAAAAAATTCGTCGCCAGCCATCTCGGGCATACGCATATCACAGATGATCAGATCCACCTCCTCTCTTTTCATAACCTCCAGCCCTTCAATCGCACTATTTGCTATCAGAATACGATAACCCAGTGGACGAAAAAGTCGGCGTAATGCGGAGAGAATATTCTCTTCATCATCTATAAATAACAATGTGCCTGTTGGAGGCTGTTCCTGTGCCTCAGACATAGATACCTTTTCCATCACTCTCACCTGTCCTCAGTTAACATCATATGACCAGTCCCTATACTTGACTGGCCACCCCAGGTTCCTTCTTGCCTGTGGGGAGGGTATCTCGCCTTATTGCTGCTAATTCACATGCCTGTCACGAGGCCAATCTGACGTATACTTCGCCCCTATCCTAACAACGCATCGAACTCAGATGCCGAACGCCCGATTTCGTCCAGAGAGTCGTTGATCATCGACATATCAAGTCCCAGGCGTGCCATGGCATCATGGTCGAGCCCTGGAATATCGGCATCACCTTCAAAGGCAGCCTCCATCCCTTTGCATACAGCATCTACAATATGGATTAAATCGACCATGGATGAGGATGACTTTAGATTACACACGTGATGGCTGCCGATACTGTCAATAATAACCTGCGGCAACCGCCATCGCTCAGCAAGCCTGATCCCTACCAGACAGTGATCGAAACCAAGCACACTCTCTTCCGCCTCACACTTCGAACAATCGTTTTCTTCGTAGTATCGAATCACCTCGGCATACTTCTCGCTAAAACGGGAATCGAGCACAAGCTCTCCAATGTCATGTAATAGCCCGACAGTAAATGCAACCTCCTGATCCACACCAACATGCTTGGCTAACACTCTCGCAGCCACAGCGGCGCCTATTGAGTGGCGCCAGAACGCTTTATGATTCAGACCCCCATCCTCATTCCCATCTAAATGCTGCATCACGCCAATGGCAATCACAATACTACGAATCGTATTGGTCCCCAGCACCAGACAGGCCTCTTTGACACCATACACATGACCGGATAAACCATAGAATGATGAATTCGCGACGGCGAGGAGGCGCGCAGTCATGGCAGGGTCCTGGGAAATCTTCTGCTCCAGCTCATCAAAATCGGTCTTATTACTATCAAGATTACTAATGACATCCGTCACAACGACAGGCAGCGAGGGAATATTATTGATCTCCCGTCCTATCTGCTCAAGATCAATAGTCATTACAATGACTCCTTGCAGTCGTTGACCACTTCCAGCAACAATCTCCGCATTTGCGAATCACCCGGCCCGCCATATCAAACATAACACCCGACATCGCTATATACCCTCTTCCATTGGAATAAAGGCAAGCACAACCCCTTTTGATATGGATGACTGCCCCATGCGAGATACAACCACCTTCATCTCACCAACACCTTGCAGCTCACCCTCCCAGTGCTTTATCTTTTCTCCATTCATCTCCATACGACAAAATTTATTCAATTGAGGGGAAAGAACCTCGTCACTCGAAACCCCTATTAAACCACCCGCCGCTGGACTCAATAACTCATGTGCTCTTTTATTGGCAACAGCAATAATATTATCATCGCCCATCCCGATAACGCCGACAGGCAGACTCTCCAGCACCTCCTGAGAAACCTGTAAGAGCTTAAAATTGAGCATGGCATACTTTTTAAGATCTATATTTGCCTGTATCAGGGATTCATTCGCATGTTGCAACTCTGCCGTCAGACGTTCATTTTCACGCATCAACTCATGGCTTCTGAAGGCCTCTTTAATGTTTTCCCGCAACAAAACATCATCCCACGGCTTTGTCAGAAACTTATAGATAGACCCTCTGTTGATTGCATCAGTCACCGAGCCAAGTTCAGTATATCCACTCAGCACAATACGAATGGTTTCGGGATAAAGCTCTTTAACTTCACTGAGGAACTCTACACCACTCATCTCAGGCATACGTTGATCCGAGACAATGACGCCAACACGCTGCTCTTTCAGGATTGCCAACCCCTCCTTCCCACCACCTGCGGTCAAAATTCGATATCCATCCCTACGGCAGAGACGCTTCAAGGCTCGCAGGATATTTTCCTCATCATCTACCAGCAGAAGAGTTCTTTCGTTGACATCCATAAGCATCAGAAATTGTTACGCACATCAAAGTTGACTGGAATGTTGTTTGCTGCTTCCCTGAAAACTGTAGAAACAGAGATGCGCCAGGGAACACCTCCGCCAGACAAACACAAGATGAACTCTCGCCTCTTCACACCCTTTTCCCCTGCAATTTCAAGATTAAACAGTCAGATACACGCCATGTAATATGACTTATCGGCGCTTGTGGCAGGCGACTTAAGATTATTTATTTCTAGCATTACAGGCTTATTTTAGAAACCCAGCCACCTGCCTGCTGAGAAAGAAGCAGTAATAAAATGGACAGTCTGATGCCTACCAGACTGTCCAATTCATCAGCAGATCATTGAACAAAGAGCAGTAAGGATGATGGTAGCTGGAAGTCAAATATACATTGGTGCAAGGACCGGCTCGGCGCTACCAGGCACAAGCTTCTGCTGAGACAATTCACGCTCAAACGCCTCCCACATCATGGCACCCTCCCAGCCAGCGGCTCCGGTGACCGCAGAGCGACTATAGAGCCGCTGATTCAAACCGATTATCTCAACGCGTAGCGGCTCGCTAACACGTTGCGCAAGCTTACCCAGTGAACCTGGCGGATGAGTGGGCCAGCAGGCGCCCCCCCACCCCAACAGCGCCTCTTTTGCAGCATGGGCATCATTGCCAAGACATGCCGCCCGCACCATTTTTTTAGCTGCACTGAAATCAACCACCTGCAGGGCAGGCCCAGACTCACCCTTGTGATCAACAGCACGACGTGAAACCTGCCACGCAATCACCGTCAGCAACCATCCCAGCCCCAGCAAGGCACTCGCGATGCGCCAGCTATTATCACTCTGCGATGAAGCAACCACCGCCGCTGGTGTTACCGCTGCCACACTCTGCCCTTCGGGCATAGAACCTGGCATCTCAGCAACACTGTTCGACTGCGCAGCCGCTGCCACCCGCAACGTACGTGGCGCTAGCCGCACCACCTCGCGCTGGCCACTTTTGCTATTCCACCACGGCACTTCAATCGCTGGCAGTCGATATTCACCGGCTTGTGTTGGAATTAACGCGATCTTCTCCTGGCGCACCCCGATCAACGTCTCCTGTTTTTTTTCGTTCAGCTGCTTCGCCTGATCGGGATAGGCCTTCAGCCCATCCGGCATAGCAGGGGTAAGCGTCGGCAGCTGTGCTGCCGTCAATCCATCGGCGATCAATGTCAACGTCCACGTCAGCGGTTCTCCAGCCGTTACTGCCTGAGTAAGGTCTACTCCTTCTGGCCACTCCTCAATCAGTTTCACTTCACGTGCCGGCAACCACTGCTGTTGATCTTCGCCGGCAGGCACCCCCTTCACATCGAGCGTCACTGCTGCTGAGCGCACCCTGCGAATCGGCCCACCCTGATCAAATACATCGAACATACCGCGGGTACGATTAACCACCTGCCCCTCAAAGGTCAGTGGCGCAATCGTCAGCGTTCCGCTCTGCTGCGGGAAGATCGCATAACTACGTTCCAGCACCACATAACGACGGCCATCACGCGTCGTCTCAAACTCACGGTCTTCACCCAGCTTCTCGATCACCGCATCAGTGTCACTAATCGTCGGCTCCGACAGGCGCGCGTTAGCGACATTAATCGCACGATACAGGCGCGCCTTATAAATCACCTGCGACTGCACATAGGCAGTCCCAGCTCCGGCGGCCGACTCGGCACTGACCTCAATAAAGAGCGTGGAATTAGTGGCCGCGCTCGTCGCTGCTGCCGCCTCAGTCACACCAATCACTACCGACTGACTTTTATCTTTGCCAAAAGGAATCTGCGGCACCACTAAACGGCCACTGCGCTTTGGCATCAGTACCACTGTCCATTGGCGCGTCTGCGACACCTGGCCATTGACGATCTGCATCGTAGTCCCCTGACTCTGATGCAAGATCTCGAACGCCTGCTCCAGTCCCTTGAAATCGGGATCACCATCAACCGCGCCATCGGCCTCAAAGGTCAAACGGAACGACTCGTTCATCGCCACTGGATTACGATCACTCTGCACCTTGATGGTGACTGCCAGCACTGGCTGTGAGAGCAACAACATCGCCCCGCACAACCACCACAACATCACTCTATTTTGTAACATCACCATGACTCATCCTCAATACGCTGTTGACCACCACTGCGATTCTTCGCACGTTGCGATTGATACTGAAATTTGCGCCGTAACAGGCCACCGGGATCATCGGGGATGCGGCGCAACCACAGATCATTGGCCTGCTGTATCTCGGCCTGCGCTTCACTCAGCTCACTGGCGCTGGCGGCAGTCGTCTCATCTGATTGCGCCTCGCCCTCATCCGCTTCCGCCTGCACCACATCCGACGCCTCATCGCCACGCTCATCAGTGGTCTCATCGCCACCCTCGGACAGCTGACGATCCTGCTCATTTTTAAGCTCATCTTGCTGATCGCCGTTTTCACCCTGCGAAGACTGCGACTGCTGAGGCTTCTCCTCCGCACCTTCGGAAGCAGATGAAGAGTCACCCGATTGAGACCCATCCGACTGGGCATCATCTGGCGCTCCTGACTGAGACGGCTGCTGTTGCGAATCACCCGACTGCGATTCACCTTGCTGTGACGACTCTCCTTTATCCCCAGGTTTATCCTCTGATGAATCTGACTGCGAGCTGTCGGATTGCGAATCACCAGATTCCTGCTGTAACTGCTGCTGCACCAGCTCACGGTTGTACGCTGCATCTGCATGTCCCGGCTGCAGGCCTAGCGCCTGATCATAGGCGTCGATAGCCGCCTGCCACTGTTTTAGCTGCGCATGCGCGTTGCCCTTATTATAAAATGCATCCGCATTCGCTAACCCGTCCAGCGCATCGATACTTTGTTGATAATCACCATTACGATAGTGCGCCGCGGCCTGCCACGCCTTATTATCAAATAACGCGGCCGCCTGTGACACATTATCGTTGTCAAAGGCGCGTGCCGCTCGCTGGTCAGGGCTCGACCAGAGATCATCCCACCACGATGGGCTGTTCTCAGCCGCTTGAACACTCCCGGGCGACGCCAGCATCAGCGGTAACACCACCAGGCTGACCA
>CALZMY010000069.1 GCA_945788675.1 uncultured Gammaproteobacteria bacterium
CGCACGCGCATTGGCATGTTTTCCGATCAGGGTGTAACGGCCCGCCGGTACCGTAAAGGTATGCTCGGTCTCGCCCGAAGCGTAATCCACGCGCTCCAGTGTCATTTCCCCAAACTCATCTATGCCCTTCCGGTAGATGCCAAACCAGGAGGCCTGCGCCGTTCCGCCTTCGGCTAACACAGCAGAGACTTTCACCCGCCCCGCATGAAAATTCAGCCGCAAACTCTGCGCCTTTCCTTCTTCGATAACCACCTCTTTTTCCGCACGCGCATTGGCATGTTTTCCGATCAGGGTGTAACGGCCCGCCGGTACCGTAAAGGTATGCTCAGTCTCGCCCGAAGCGTAATCCACGCGCTCCAGTGTTGTTTTCCCGAACTCATCCGTGCCCTTCCGGTAGATGCCAAACCAGGAGGCCTGTGCCGCGCCGCCCTCCGCTAAAATAGCAGAGACTTTTATCTTAGCTGGGCCGGATGACTGCTTGATGACATCCGATTTCATTACTGCTACATCCGGTAAGTCGTCGTGTTCTTTATCCTCTAATTCCTTTACTCTTCTATCTAATTCACGTGAAGTGGATTTCGCATCTTCAATTGTCATATTGATCTGACGAATTTTCTCCTGAAAAGCACTATCCTCCCCCGAGGCTTTAACTATTTTTGCTTCCTTTATCTGCGCGAGTGCAACATCCAGATGCTCCTCGTATTTCGACCCTTCATTCTTACATTGAAGAAACTGATTAGCATCCAGATGTCCCTCATGGAGGACAATACAACAGGCTTTAAGTCTCTCGGCTACTATTTGAGCCGATTCAGTAAGGTCCTGTATTTTCTGCTTTCCGATAATAACTTCACCCTCTACTTCAACCAGTTTTATTTTGGTTTGTAGTTGTAGGTCAGATTGCTGAAAAATCGTTTCGCACGGTGAAACAACCCCTTTGAGGATGTCGTATGATAAATATGAGATAATCACTAATCCAAGAACCACAGCAAGTACTACAAATGGCTTTTTCGAAGCTGTTTCCTTATTCATCTTCTGCCTCACCTGTCATTTGTCTGCGTAACATACTCGCCCGAAATCTTCCCATAAAATAACATCTTGAAAATAAATTAGACACCCATTCCAATAAACGCATTTTATTGTGTACCCTGCGGGTCCAGGATGGACAGCGATTATCTGCATCTGGAATCTGGGGACAAAAAACTTATATAGATGATGAATTAGGTATCGTGGCCCCGGATAATCACACCAGTGAATCATGGAAAGATAAACAGTCGGACGAAAAGCAGGAACGCACCGAATGGCACAACGTCGTCTTTTTTAACCGCCTCGGTGAGATTACCGGTGAGTACCTGAAAAAGGGTTCCAAGGTTTATGTTGAAGGCAGCCTGCGTACCCGTAAGTGGCAGGATAAAACCAGTGGGCAGGATCGTTACACCACCGAGATTGTCGCCAGCGAGATGCAGATGCTCGATAGCAAAGGTGGCGGTGGCGGTGGTGGTTATGGTGGCGGCCAAAGCCAGAACCAGGGTGGCGCGGCGCCGAGCAATCAGGGCTCAGCCCCTGCGCAGGGTGGTTCACAGAACTTTGATGATTTTGATGATGATATTCCGTTTTAGTTGAACGATGTATTCATAATTTGAATAAACAATAAGGTCTGCTATGCAGGCCTTATTTGTTTGTGGGTTCGTTGGTGGCAATTTTACTGTCTCAGATGTATGCTAGATGGACATAAAAAACGACGTATTATTATTAAAATATTCATAATATATTGATATTTAATGGTTAAATTATATTTTTTAGTGGACATTTTTAGAGGCATTCTGAGCGGGGATGGATAAAGATATCAAAGTAAGAGTTGAAACTGACCGTTTCGGCCCTTTCATCTTTCAGGTCGGCGTAGATATGCCTTCTCTAGACGGTCTGTTGCTGCGTGTCGATGATGCTCATAAGCGCTTCAAAGCATCGCCTCTCTCTCAGGTGGCGCGCCGCCTGGAAAAAGAGGTTGTCGTCAGCAGCATCTTTGGCACAAATTCTATTGAAGGCGGTACTTTGTCTGTGGAAGAGACTGAAGAGGCGTTGGAACTCACACCCACTCAGGTGCAGGATATCGAGCAGCGTCGTGCGATCAATCTTAAAAACGCCTATGAACTGGCGCAACAGGCTGAAACCCAGCCGGGCTGGCAGTTAAGCGTAGAGTTCATCAAACAGGTTCACACGGCGGTTACAGATCAACTTCTCCATGAATATGATCGCCCAGGTCTGTTCCGGGACAATCCTAAAGGGGTCGTTACCCGTGTTGGTAATCAGCAGCATGGTGGCATCTATAAACCGCCGCAGTACGGGAAAGATATCGAGCGGCTGCTTTATGGTCTGGTTGAGTGGCATCAGCAATTGATAGAACAGGGCGTCCCCGTGTTAATCCGCGCGCCGTTGGTGCATCTTTACTATGAGCTGATTCACCCATTCTGGGATGGTAATGGACGAGTAGGCCGGGTGCTAGAGGCAACACTGCTCAGGTCGAAGGTTATCAATATGCACCGTTTACTCAGTCTCGTTATTACCTGGATCATATACACACCTACTTCACGCTGTTCAATACCACCCGCAGGCAAGCAGAGAAAAGAGTCGATGCGCCCAACACCGATTTCGTCATCTTTTTTCTGGAAGGTGCGCTGACCAGTATCAATAATCTGCATGATCGGGTAAATGCACTGATTGGCCTGATTCTGTTTGAGAATGAAGTAAAACGACTCCACGATGAAAAGGAGATTAACGCCCGGCAATA
>CALZMY010000070.1 GCA_945788675.1 uncultured Gammaproteobacteria bacterium
GTTAACGTAGTTTTTATGAGAGACAAAGATTTATACGCCCAGATATTGGGGATTCAAAGCCCTTGGCGCGTTGCTGAGGTGGAGCTTCTAGCCGGTGCTGGCGAAGTGAAAGTTTATGTAGAACCTGTGGGGAGCGACGTTCACTTGTCCAACCTGTGGAGCGGTATGTTCCGGCTATGACAAACGACAACGACAATGGAGGCACCTGGATACGTGCCAATACAAGACGATCCTGGTAGCCGATGTACCGCGAGTAGACTGTAAAGCGCATGGTGTTGTCACGGTAAGCGTCCCTTGGGCAGCGCCCGGTTCGGGGTTTACCGCACTCTTCGAGGCACTGGTGATTGATTGGCTGAAAGAAGCCTCAATCCAGGCCGTTTCACGTCAACTCAAGCTGAGCTGGAACGCGATTGACGGCATCATGCAACGGGCGGTTAAACGCGGGCTATCTCGTCGAGCGGCGTTATCGCCGAAGCAGATAGGCATTGATGAAACTGCTTTCAAAAAGCGTCATGACTACGTCACGATCATCTCAGATCACGTGGAAGGGGTGGTGTTGCATGTGGGGCAGGATCGCAGGAAGTCAGATCTGAAGGCATGGTATGAAAGCCTGAGTGAAGCACAACGATCAGCGATTGAAAGCGTTTCTATGGATATGTGGCCAGCATTTATCAATGCGACGTTAGAGAGTCTGCCGTATGCCGAGAACAAGATCGCTTTCGACAAGTTTCATGTTGCAAAGTATCTGGGTGATGCCGTTGACAAGGTTCGTAGGCAAGAACATAAGGCGTTAATGGCGCAGGGCTATGAGGATCTCAAAGGCAGCAAGTATGACTGGCTTTATAATCCATCAAACATGCCGCGTAAACAACAGGCCCAATTTAAGGTACTGCGTGATAGTGCGCTTAAAACGGCCCGCGCCTGGGCGATCAAAGAACTCGCCATGTCGCTGTGGCACTATGTGAGTAAGACATGGGCGCGTAAAGGATGGAAGCAGTGGCTAAGCTGGGCAGTTCGTTCTCGCCTAGAGCCGATTAAGAAAGTCGCCAAAACGATTAAAGCGCACCTGTGGGGCATACTTAATGCTATTGTTTTAAAAGTGAGTAACGGCCCGGCGGAAGGACTGAATAGCCGTATCAAGATGATTAAGGTGCGAAGTCGAGGTTTTCGAAACAAAGAGCGTTTTGCAAATGCTATTTACTTTCATCTTGGCGGACTGGATCTCTACCCTGAGAGAGTTATCCGGTGAATGTTACCCACACAATCAGGGGAAGAGCCCTTTTTGATAAAAAGCCTGACACATGCTGTAGTCAGAAATTTAGACGACAGGATAGCATTCGTCTGCAATAGTCGTAGTCACTGTCCTCGATAGTCAGCCCGTAAATCAAAAGGCAGTCTTATTACCCTTTGCTTGTCCGCGGTGATTAGTTCAACGGCCTCAATGTCCTTATTAAGCGGCAAGATCATGGTCCAGTATCCATCACTCTGAAAGTTAATCGGGTCTGCAATAATACGCTCGCCACCGACAGTAATCCCATGGAGATTCACCAGCGTCTCAATGTTGCCTTCAACCTTCAGATTGTAACCGGGGAGGGTGGTTAAGCCGATGCCTGTTATCTGTGTCTTGATGCCATTTGCCTCGTGACCTGGCCATAGCTTGCTGAGTGGTAGCGTGGTTGAGGTGGTTTTCGTTGGCAGGCGGAAGGTAACTTCTCCCTTGAGGCGGTCAAGTTTTTTGTTATCTTCCAGGCCGCTGCTTAGCTGAATGCTCTGATAGGCGACCGGCATGCCGTTGAGTTTGTGTTGAATGGAGATCTCACCACTGTTGCTGCGATAAGGATAACCGATGCGACTGAATTTTTGTGTTACACCATCCTTATGAGCAGGGATCTCTACGGTGGAACTGAGCGCCGACAGTACACCAGGTAGCTCCATTAGCATCGGAAAATAGAGATGCGCCTGTGGTGAATTCCCCCAGCCCTGTGGCGTATGGGTGATATACATCTTCGCGTCCAGCCATTTGGCCTCAGCAACCGGTAGCTTATTTTGCCCCCAGACATGCCATTTCTTTGGGTCAATCTTAAGGCCTGCTATGTTGTGTCTGTTGTATTTGCTCCAGGTCTTTGGATTAATCATTTGTGGTGCAAAATAGACAGGCCCTTTGCCCTTCTCTTTTTCTGGAACATCAAATATTTCGGTTAGCAGAAAAGGCTTTTCCTGGGTAAAAAACTCGTCGGCAATATACAGTTCAATGGCGGATATTTCACCCTTGAAATTTTTAGCGGAACGTCCGCCACTACTGTCACCCATTGACCAGCCTGATCTTAGGGGTTGACCCTGTTTATTCAGCGCGCGAATCTCCAGTAGGCGCTTATGGTCACCGGAGAGGTGATAGTTGAGTGTAGTGCCCTTGATGCTACTCAAATAGAAACGCATCCCGGCATGTTCTACTGTTTCACCTGCTTTTAAGGGGACTTGAAATTTAGACACAGTAGTGGGGGCAGAAAAGGTTAATTTGCCACTGACTTTATCAATCTCTTGTGGATAGACGCCCGCTTTCAGGCGCAGTTCTTTTGACAATCCAGCCTGATCATTAAAGGCTGAGAAATAGGTCTGTGGCTCATGATTCATTGGTCCGTAGACATTGTCGGGTTTTGAACAGCGCTCATCGCTTAATAATTCATCACCCGATTTTGACTGAATTGATGTTACATCGAATGTTATTTTTTCGGTACTGTCAGCTAAAAAATTTCTGCCTGGGACAAGATTCACTTTTGCATCAAGTTTAAGCGTAAAGTAGTCACCTTCCTGATAGTTAATAGCGTTGAAACTGACAGCGTAGGGGCCATCAATGAATTGCGGCGGTGGTTGGTGTTTGAATTGTTCAAGATTGATTTCAGGCAGTGTAGTTAAGCCCGCGTACAAATTATAATCAGCAAGGTTTTTCTTGATCTCTTCCTGTGCCGGCTGGTCATTACCATTGACGGAGATGGTGGGGGTAAAGAGGCTGGCCATCCCCTCCTGAACAATATTCTCTACGTCACCAAGCATGTTAGAATCAAGTGCAACATCTACTGTTATATGTTCGTTACTATCTGCCAGGGTAACGCGAGAAAATAGTGCGGCCATGGTTGGTGAGACAGAGAGGCTATCTGCCTGCATCTCGTTCAGGCTTGTACGAGCCTTAGCAACAGTTTCAGTATTCCACAGCTGGTTATTACTAAACAGGGTGAAGTTGAGGTTTAAACTTGCTGCCGGGATATCGACTGCTGCTGCAGCACCGAGCCCATTCATGTGCGGAGCCTGTTGAGTTGCGCCTCGGGCAATCATGCCTGGCATTCCAGTCACCGCCTGCACTGCCTGATCTGGCACAAACGCCATTACTGCTGCTATTTGTCCTTTACGATAATTGTGCCAGCGCAATAGATCCTGGGTTGCATCTGCGCCTGTTGTAAGTCGTTGCCAGAGTTTCTCTGCGTAAGATGGGTCACTGGAGACCATCATCCAGTCGGCAGCAATGTACAGTGTTAGTTCTACGGCTTTTGCCGTGATCTCCTCTTCCTCGTCACAAATATGCGCTGCATCGCCAGAGAAAGGTATGATGGCTTTCTCAATCAAACGCCAGCGGCTTTCACCTTGTGACGTAACCTCAAATGATTGACCGAGTTCATTAACAATCTGTTGTTGATCAAAATGACCCGCCAGTAACATTGTGGTAGAGACAAGCTTCTCTTCGGGAGCGACATGCACTGAAAACACAAATTGCTTTAGATTTTCCTTAAAATCTGCAGGTCCGCTAAATAGACGCTTTAGCAGGTCATGGCTGGATTTCGACACCGGTAGTGCATTGGGGTCAGCACCACCCAGCATGTGTTCATTGAGCACCACCATCTTCTCGACATCTATATATCCCACCGCAACCAGGTTACCATCGGCAAGCGTATTTTCAGCCTGTAGCAGTGTTTTTGACTCTGACAGATAGAGCCAGTACCAGCCATATCCAGCAGCGGCGGTAATAAAGATTACTAGCAGCGCTAACATGGTAACCAACAAGTGAGAGCGCTTTACTTTATTAGCAGGCATATCATCAGGTTGTTGTGTATCAACGGACTGAGTTGGTTCGGGTGCCTCGATTGATTGAGTTGAAGCCTCTGTAGCCAGGGGGTTTTCTAGCATTACATCAGAAGTTTTGACCACTTCTACATCGACCCCAGCCTTGCGTAAAAGGGCGCATACTTTATCTAGCGTTTCTCGTTCAGGGGCGCTGCTTACCTTGATGCGGCGGCCAGAGAGAAATATTTCTCGGGATTTTTCGCTAGAAAGACGAGTGACCTTTGCAATTGCCTGTAGCGCAATCTTTTCATTGGCGCTCTTTAACAGTTGTCCATTACTAATGAGTTTGTATGTCATTATCCTGGGTCATCCAATTTTTTAAATTGTTAACATACTTTGTTAATGCAAAATGAAAATTTAACCATTATGTTATCGACGGCTGGAGATTCATCATTAGTGCTTTTCTGTTGTAGGTGGTATACGTTTTTCTTCCTGAAAATCTATATAGATTATTAGGATGGTGATATGTCTGTGTTCGCTGTATGGGTTCTACAGAAGCCGAGGGTCATACCAGTGATTCGTTGGTACGCATTTGGTGTAATTCCTTCTCAAGCATCTTCTCGAACTCATCAGCTGGTACGGCGGGTGAATACAGAAAACCCTGTGCATAGTCACAACCAAATGACATCAGCAAATCACGCTGTTCTGCTGTTTCGATACCTTCGGCAATGGTCTGAATGCCCAGTTTATGTGCCATCACGATGATGGCCTCGGTCAGTACCCTGTCGCTTTCGTTCTCTGTCAGTTTGCTGATAAAGGAACGATCTATCTTGAGATAGTCGATGTCAAAC
>CALZMY010000071.1 GCA_945788675.1 uncultured Gammaproteobacteria bacterium
AAATCTGGGTTGGCAATATCACCTCATATGATTTTGAAATCACAGACCTGGCTGATCACTTCTTTGCAATATCAGCCGTAGATACTGCCGGCAATGAATCTGGCCGATCCGAAGAAGTTTCAATATCGCTGGCACTATAAGCAGATGCTTACGCAAAGTCATGATGAAAATGAGTCTAGCGCACAACAATGAGGCAGCGCATATGGAATATTTTGCGCAAGCGCTAGAGGACGAAAATATCCAACTGGAATATTCCATCGCCTGTAATCATATAGCACTTCCTATATTGCGGGTGTGCGCGCCTGTGGTTCTGACGATTCTTACTTTGGACTCGACCATATAAAGGCACGGTGAAGAGCCTAACCTACAATGCGTTTTGGGTACACAGCTCAAGATTTAATTATGATACAGAAGCATTTCCAGCGAGACCTGCGATCTAACAGGATTTAGACGTCAATAAATATCAACAATAAAATAATTACCACACACATGCTAAGTAAAACACAAAAAGAACTACCAGGGATTAAACCTTAACCAATGCGTTTCTTATATGTATAATGTGTATTTTTTTTGCAGCATATTCACCTCGTTACGATCAGGAGCAATATTTTTCTTCAGATAATTACGCTCTCGCACAGGAAACACAATGGATCTTAATCTTGTGCGTGCACTCCCCAGGGATGGGATACACATAGCAACGAAAACAGAAAGTGGAAATCGGTTTCACTTCAAATAACAAGAACCCATTTAACAGAGCCATTATCCCATGACAACGCAAAGACTAATCACTAAAGACGCATGCGTTACAACACCCATTAACAATAGAACACTTGCTTCATTACTGCTTTCTCTTATGATTGCGGTCTTCGGTGGCGGTAACGCTACAGCTAGTGAAGTCAATATTACGCCAATTGCTAGTCCTACCGATGACGCTGAAGAGGCAATGTCAACTGGGAGAGTTAATCTTGCAAGTAGCGATATTGAACTCACTTACGAGAAAGGCGGTGTCGGTGGCCAACGCGTTGGTTTACGTTTCGCGCTGAATATTCCCCGCGACAGCGTGATTACTAACGCTTATATTCAATTTACTACCGATGAAGTCTCAACGGGCCACAGTAACCTGGTCATCAACACTGAAAACAGTGCCAATGCTGCGCCCTTTTCAAGTAACGACTTCGATATTTCATCTCGGCGGATGACCGCTTCATCCCTCGTCTGGACACCACCAGACTGGAATACCATCGGTCAACGTGGCATTGACCAGCGGACGCCTAATCTAAGTAGCATGATCCAGGAAATCATTGATTCTGATGATTGGCAAGCCAACAATCATGTCGCTTTTGTTATCTATGGAAGTGGCACACGCACATCGATATCACATGATGGCTCGCTATTAAACAACGGTTCTACAGCACTTGCCCCTCAACTTCATGTTGAATTCACATCAGCAAATGCTCCCGAGCCAGCACCAGCGCCTGCGCCAACACCAGAAGCAGAACCAGCCCCTGTGCCCGTCGACAACATTCCTGTTGCACAACAGGATAGCCTGACAACTTCGGAAGAGACGGCGGCTACCGTCAATGTCCTCGATAATGACAGCGGCCTTGAGGATGGCGGCATCAGCATCGCCATCAGCAGCCCACCTTCTAACGGCAGTGTAGTCATTGGACAGAGTGGCAATCTCACCTACACTCCTAATAGTGCCTATACAGGAACGGATCTCTTCACCTATCATATTAATGATGTCGATGGTGATACCAGCAGCGCCAGTGTCAATGTGAGCATTAAGGCTGTTAATACGATCGTTCATACGCCAGTAGTGGTCAGCGATGATGCTGCAGAAGCCATGTCAACTGGAGGAGTAAATCTTGCAAGTAACGATCTTGTACTCACTTACGAACGAGGCGGTGTCGGTGGCCAACGCGTGGGCTTACGTTTCGCGCTGAATATTCCCCGCGACAGCGTAATTACCAACGCCTATATTCAGTTTAGCACCGCCGAAGTCTCAACAGGCGACAGTTACCAGATCATCAACACAGAAAACAGTGCCAATGCAGCGCCTTTTTCAAGCAACAACTTCGATATTTCATCCCGTCGTGTGACCGCTTCATCCCTCGTCTGGACACCACCACACTGGAATACCATCGGTCAACGTGGCATTGACCAGCGGACGCCTAATCTAAGCACCATGATTCAAGAAATCATTGATTCTGAAAACTGGCAAGCCAACAATCATGTCGCTTTTATTATCTATGGGGGTGGCACACGTACATCAGTATCATATGAGGGCGCGCTGCTACATTACGGCTCTACAGATTTTGCACCTCAACTTCATATTGAATACACAGCAAATAATGCGCCTGAACCAACACCAGCTCCTGTGCCTGTCGATAATATTCCCGCTGCACAACAGGACAGCCTGACAACTTCTGAAGAGACGGCAGCCACCGTCAATGTCCTCGACAATGACAGCGGCCTTGAAGATGGTGGCATTAGCGTCACTATCAGCAGCGCACCATCAAACGGCAGCGTAGCCATTGGGCAAAGTGGCAATCTCACCTACACCCCCAACAGTGGCTATGCAGGTGTTGACGCATTTACCTATCACATTTCTGATGCCGATGGTGATGTGAGCAGTGCCAGCGTCAACGTGACCATTAATGCGATCGATCACCTCCCCGTCGCCAACAACGATAGCCTCGTCACCGATGAGGATATGGCGGCCAGCGTCAATGTCCTCGGCAATGACAGCGGCCTTGAGGATGGTGGCATTAGCGTCACCATCAGCTGCGCACCTTCAAACGGCAGCGTAGCCATTGGGCAAAGTGGCAATCTCACCTA
>CALZMY010000072.1 GCA_945788675.1 uncultured Gammaproteobacteria bacterium
CTCTGATTAATTACATCATCTGTCAGGCGACCGTAGAAAGTACCCTTGCGGTACGAGCGAAGCGCGGCAATCTCGGTACTATAAGAATCATCTAGTTAGGAGATTACTTCGTCGCTTCACTCCTCGTAATGACAATTAATCAGAGGTTCCTTAGATTAGCCGATCACGCCGAACAGGTAGAGCATCAGGGTGATGGTCGCCACGCCGGAAACCAGCAACAGCAGTAGAATAAAGATCGCAAAAGCGCCTCGCATGATATTTTCTCCAGTCGCTTAAGCGGCAGTGGTGTCGGCTTCGCCCTGTGGATAATCGATCAACTGTACCGGGTCGTTATTGGCCGAACAGTAGGTCCACATCGGAAGTGTGTCAGAAGGTTCAAGATGGATGGATGATGGCTGTTTGCATGTTGGACATTCACCATCCGCATTGCTGGGGTGTTCTGCTGTCTGGTAGCGTTTGTAGGCAACGATGGGGCCTGCAATCAGGAATCCGGGTACGAGAACCCAATGTGCGCCTATAAGCGGGAGCGACAACAGTGCCAATAACCAACAGAGCCCCAGCATTTTGATTGCGCGCGCGGTACGCTCCTGCTGCGAATAAGTAGTGATGTGGAGTTGACCGATGGTGCTGTCATTATCCGCATTTTCGATGCGAATAGTGCGATGTATCGTTGTGCTCATGCCTGCGTCGCCTGTTAAACTGTTAGTTATCTATCATGAGTGGATTTCAAAGTGGGTAAATATACATCATGGTCGCGATAGCGCAAGCTGAGTGGCGCCGGCAATCTGATTTGTCAGTAAGGCTTTTGCGCGTGAGGCTTGATCAAGGGAGAGGTTCGATATGAAAAAAGCGTTTAAAATCATTGGTGCATTGGTCGGGTTGTTGCTGGTGGTCATACTGGCGGCAGTATTGATTATTCCGATGATATTTAACCCTAATGATCATAAGGGAGAGATTGAGCTACAGGTCAAGGAGGCGACCGGGCGCGAGCTGAAGATCAATGACGATATCGAACTGACACTCTTTCCGTGGATTGGTATGTCACTCGGTGAGGTGACGCTTGGCAATGCACCGGGTTTTGATGATGTGCAATTTGCTCGTATCGAACGCGCTGAAGTTAAATTGCGCTTGATGCCGCTGCTGAGCCAACGGGTTGAGGCCAGTACGGTGATACTGCACGGCTTGCGACTCAATCTTGCTATTGCTGAAGATGGCACTACCAACTGGGATGATCTGGCGGGTGAACCAGTATCTGATGCGGCATCTGCGCAGTCGGACGCACCTGCGGCAAGCACGGATACCACGATGGCAGATGCACCCGCGCCGGGTGCATCAGATTTCGGCCTCGCTGCACTGGCAATCGGAGGGCTGCATATTGACGATGCTGAGGTCAATTATGACGACAGCGCAAGCAATGTTCGTTATGCGGTAAAACAGCTGAGTCTGAAGACCGGCCCTGTCTCGTTGAATGCCCCGCTGGACGTCTCCTTTAGCAGTCAGTTTGAGGCCTCCGAACCTGAGATGAGCGGGCAGCTTGATCTAAAGACGCGTGTCCAGTTTGACCTTGGTAACGAGCGTTACAGCTTCCATGCAACCACCCTCGATGCCACCGTGCGCGGTAGTGATCTGCCACAGGGGCAGGCGGCCATTCAGTTTGGCGCGGACATCGATCTTGATATGAAGCAGCAGACAGCCGCGCTGTCAGCCTTTAAATTAACCAGCTATGGCATTGAACTGAGCGGCGCATTCGACGCGAAACAGATTCTGGGTGATGTGGCATTTGATGGCGACCTGATTATCTCCGAATTTAATCCGAAGGCTGTGATGCAGGCATTTGAGATTGAGCCACCTGAGACGGCCGATCCTGCGGCGATGAGTCGTATGCAGCTCGCGATGGCGATAGACGGCACGTTGCAGCAGTACAATCTACAGAAGCTTCAGATTATGCTTGATGAGACGTTGATTGCGGGTGAAGCACAACTAGTGATGTCTGATGCACCGATGCCAGCGGTGAAATATGCATTGACAGTTGACCAGATCGACGCCGACCGTTACCTGCCGCCAGTGGCTGAAACGAGCGAAGCCGAAGCGCCTGTCGAACCTGCTCCTGTTGCCACGCCCGCTAGTGGTGCTGGTGCGGCCGCCTCAACACTACCGCTGGAGACGCTACGCGAGCTCAATGTGAACGGCACGTTTGATGTGGCAAAACTTAAGGTGTCAGGCCTCAATTTTAGTGAGATCAAGACCGCGGTGGCTGCCAAGGCGGGTGTGATTCGCATGCACCCTTTGAGTGCTAACCTTTATCAGGGGCAGTACAAAGGGGATATAAAGCTCGATGCGCGGACTGATGTGCCCAAACTTTCGATGAACGAATCTCTCAAGCAGGTCCATATCGGCCCCTTGTTAAAAGACTATATGGATGATGATATGGTGCGCGGCGTGGGTAACGTGGAGGCGAAATTGACTGCCGATGGAGTCACGCCGGAGGCGGTTACGCGTAGCCTGAATGGCACGGCCAATATTGCGTTTGTCGATGGTGCGGTGAAGGGCGTGAATATCGTGCATATGCTGCGTGAGGCGCAGGCCAAACTCAAAGGCGAAACGTTACCGCCCGGCAGTGAGGAACTGAAAGAGACTGATTTTGCTGAGATGAAGGCCTCGTTCAATATCACTGATGGGCTGGTTAAGAACAATGATCTATCTGTCAAATCGCCATTTTTGCGTGTCGGTGGGGAAGGGCAGGTCAATCTGGTGAATGAATCGATCGATTACCTGGTGAAGACAGTGATTACCAAGACAGAGCAGGGACAGGGCGGCGCAGAACTGGATGCGCTGCGTGGGTTGACGATACCGGTGCGTGTTAGCGGTACCTTCGCTAAGCCTGAGTTCAAACCCGAGCTAGGGGATCTGTTGAAGGCTCAGGCAGAGAAGGCGGTAGAAGAGAAAAAAGCCGAGGCTAAGGCCGAGGTTGAAAGTCGCATGGTGGAAGAGAAGGCCGAATTTCAGCAGAAGCTGGAGGCTGAAAAGGAGCAGCTAAAAGATAAATTTAAAGGGCTGTTTGGCAGATAGCGCTGCATGAGTAAACGCCGTTTCAGTACACGCCTGCTGGCGTGGTTCGAGCAGCACGGGCGTAAGGATCTGCCGTGGCAGCAGAACCCAACACCATATCGCGTGTGGGTGTCGGAGATCATGTTGCAGCAGACACAGGTGGCGACGGTGATCCCTTATTTCGAGCGCTTTATGTTGAGCTTCCCCGATGTGGCAACGCTCGCGGCGGCGACTCAGGATGAGGTGCTGCACCACTGGGCCGGGCTCGGCTACTATGCGCGGGGGCGCAATCTGCACAAGGCGGCACAGGTGATCTGTGACCAGCACGGCGGCCGCTTTCCCGAGACCATTGATGAGGTGGTGGCGTTGCCGGGGATTGGTCGTTCGACTGCGGGCGCGATCCTGTCGCTGTCACTGGGGCAGTACCACCCTATCCTCGATGGCAACGTGAAGCGCGTACTGGCACGCCATTGCGCCATCGATGGCTGGCCGGGCACCCCCGTGATCGAAAAGGCGATGTGGCTGCTGGCCGAAGAACGCACACCGCAGAAAGAGGCCGCTGCCTACACCCAGGCGATCATGGACCTGGGGGCTACACTCTGTCGTCGTAGTAAGCCGTTGTGTGGTGAATGTCCGGTGGCGGGTGATTGCATGGCGTTGGCTGCGGGATTAGTCGACCAGCTACCGACTCCGAAGGCGCGTAAAAAGTTGCCGCTGCGTAAGGGTGTGCTGCTGGTACTGCAAAATGAGGCCGGTGAGCTGTTGTTGACGCGCCGTCCACCGGCCGGCATCTGGGGAGGCTTGTGGTGTTTTCCGGAAGGGCCGGGCGGGGAGAGCGATGATGCAGCGCTGGCAGAGTGGTGTCGTGCCGAGCTGGGGTGTGATCTTTTGAGCCTGCAAACGGGCGCAGCGCAGCGCCACACCTTCAGTCACTACCACTATGAGGTCACTCCTTTGCATGCCCATGCAAAGGCTGTGGAAAGCATGGTCATGGATGACGATTCGCACCTCTGGTACAATCCCGCCTCGATCACGGCGCTTGGACTGGCCGCGCCGGTGCGGCGTCTCATTGAACAGGCCGCGATTGATTAAACTGGTTTAAGCGATAAGCGTCCCAAGGAGCAAAAAATGTCACGTATGGTGCAATGTGTAGTGTTGAAAAAAGAGGCCC
>CALZMY010000073.1 GCA_945788675.1 uncultured Gammaproteobacteria bacterium
ATTAGTCGATGGCATGCTGGTATTGCAGCCTGGTTCACGCGGCATGCGGCTGGCTTCGCTTGATTTCTCCATCGATAAAACAGGAGGCGTCACTGAATGGCAGCATAAGGTCATGTCGCTGCCGCCGATGGTAGGTGATGCGCCACGCATGGCGGCGTGGTATGAGGCCTATAATAATGAAGTGAAGGCGGCCTATAAAGCGAGTGTTGAGCTGCGTAAGGCGCAGAAATCCGGTGTGAGTCCTTTTGCCGGTGAACAGGCATGTAAAGTATGTCACCAGGCAGAGCACCAGGCGTGGTCGAAATCGCGTCACAGCGAAGCCTTTTATGCGCTGGTGGATGTGAATAAGGCGTTTGATCCTTCCTGCATCACTTGCCATACCGTTGGCTTCAATCGTGATGGTGGGTTTATCGATCCCGAGTCGACGCCCGACCTGATGCATGTGCAGTGTGAGTCATGCCATGGTGCGGCGCGTGCACATATGGCATCTGCGGGACAGAGACCGGTCGAACATGCCAGCAAAGCAAAGACCGAAATCTGTGTGCAGTGTCACAACGCCTCCCATAGCCCGCTGTTTAATGTGGATGACTATTGGTCGAAGATTCGGCATTAGGCGGCGTATGCAATGGGCGTGGTTCTTGAGTACAATGTGCGTGGTTTGAAGCGGTTAATGATGTCAGGGGTTGAGTGTTTATGAGGTATCTCGCAATTGCGGCGGCAGTGATGGTGATTCTGGCCGGGGTGATCTTTAGCACAGCGGGCAAAAAGATGATGCAGGCGGGTGATGGTGCTGTTACTGAGGCGGTACTGCCGCAGCCGGGCTCAGCGGGCGCCGTTCTGTATAAGCAGTACTGTGGTCAATGCCACGGCTTACCCGCGCTGGATAGCCACACCCCGGAAGAGTGGCCGCGCGCGGTGGAGCGCATGATAACGAATATAGCTTCCAGTGGTAAACAGATGCCCAATGATGACGAGCGTGATTTGATAGTGACTTATCTGGTCAGGCATGCGAAGCAGTAAGGGCTGGTGATGTTTAGCATCATTGAGAATGGCTGGGTGGCCACCGCCTGCCGCAGGCCTTCGGCTAACTGTGATGAGCGTCCTGTTGATGCCGCAATTGAGTTGTTGGTGATTCATGGCATCAGCCTGCCGCCGGGTGAGTTTGGGGAGGGGTGGATAGAAGATCTCTTTTGCAATCAACTGGACCCGGCGGCTCACCCCTCTTTTGGTGAGATTTACGAGTTGCGTGTTTCGGCCCATGTGTTGATCCGCCGCGATGGTTCGGTGATCCAGTTTGTGCCGTTTGAAAGGCGTGCGTGGCATGCTGGTGAGTCGAGTTTCGAAGGGCGTGAGCGTTGTAACGATTTCTCGATTGGTATCGAACTTGAGGGTACCGATGATGTTTCGTATGACCCCGCACAGTATCGCGTCCTTGTACGTCTGGTGCGTTTGCTTATGAGTGTCTATCCCGGCATCACACCGCAACGTATTGTGGGCCACTGCGATGTCGCGCCGGGGCGTAAAACCGATCCCGGCCCATCATTTGACTGGGTGCTTTTTCGTTCGATGTTGCAGGACGATGTCTACTCGGTAGGCTAGGAGAGATGTCTCTGATTACCATAGATCTAATGCGTCACGGAGAGCCGCTAGGTGGCAGTCGTTATCGCGGACAGATCGATGACCCGCTGAGCGAAAAGGGATGGCAGCAGATGCGAAACGCCGTCGCCGGTCATGCGCCCTGGGATGCGATTATTTCGTCATCGCTGCTGCGATGTCGTGCCTTTGCCGAAGAGCTGGCAGCAGCACAGCAGCTACCGCTTGCTATTGAAGATGACTATAAAGAGATCGGTTTTGGTTCATGGGAGGGGAAGACTCGCGCCGAGCTTGCTTTGATCGACCCGCAGCAGCTACAACGATTCTACGATGACCCGATAAAGCACCGACCCGAGGGTGCAGAGATGCTAGCGGCCTTTTCAGCGCGTGTTATCGCAGCATGGCAGCGTATGGTGGATGCGCAGCCAGGGCAACACCTGTTAGTGGTAGCACACGCTGGCGTCATTCGGGTGTTGATCTGTCATGCGTTGGAATTACCTTTCGAGCAGATGTTTCGTCTACAGATCTCTAATGCCTCTATTTCTCGGATTGTGCTGGCGCAGGGTCAGCCACCTCTACTGCAGTTTCATAACGGGCGACTTGGCGCATTTTAAGGGGGAAAATCTGTTCTGTCATTGCGAGGAGTGGGGCGACGAAGCAATCCCCGGCCCTGTTTATCCCTTCATTGCGGCAATCTCTTTCAGTTGCGGTGTCTCGATTCCTGCTTCGGCGGCCAGTGTAAGTGCACGTGTCAGCCTGGCGGGTGCCGAGCGTCCCATGCATTTGTGATCCGGATCGCCATTAAATGCTTCAACCATGCCGTTAATCAATTCATTGCGCGGTAGTGTGGTGCCGGTCAGGTGTTCCTGAAGATCGATGATTTCGCTGGCGACGGCCGTCGCGAACTCACGGTGTTGTGTCCACAACTCGCCGACGGTGCCCCCTGTATTCATTCCCGCGATGTTCGATGTGAGAATGTAGACATTTTTACGCGCGAGCTCGAAAAGCAAATCATCATCACTGCTGAGTATCTTGCATGCGATATCGATTGACTCCAGTCCTTCCTTTATCAGCTCCGCATGGGGACCGTGCACTGGCGATGGGATGATGACTTTGCTGTCCTGCCCCTTCTTTTTTTCAAACCACACCGAAATTACGGTCGGGGTGTCAAGTTGATGTCGTTGCCAGTCACGAGGGAGTAGCTCATTTTGTAGCAGTGCAAGTTTGTTACGCCATGCGGCGGGGATCTGTTCCAGGCTCGGGTGCAGGTCACCTTCGGCAACGGCCAGCAATACGAGTTCGGGGTCTGGTATTTCGGCTGCGGAAGCAGAAATCTCCATATCTCGCGTGATGGGAAAGACCGGGTGTCCACAGCGTAGGAAGCCGCGCGCAAAGACGCTGCCCATTTCACCCATGCCGATAACCACAATCGCTGGTTTCATAAGCTCTCCATTATTTGTTGTTAGTCTCTGGAATGATGACAGATTAAGGATTTCTATCTGAGTGCCATTGCGGCTCTTTAATTTCATGAAGGCGTGTTAAAACACGTGCAATCACAAATAGAAGATCCGACAGACGGTTGAGATAGGCCACGGCATGCGAGTTCAATTTAGTTTCGCGACTAAACGAGATGACACTACGTTCAGCGCGACGGCAGATGGTGCGTGCCATGTGGCAGTGTGCCGCGGCGGGGGTGCCGCCGGGGAGGATAAACTCCTTTAGCGGTGGCAAGTCATCATTGAGTTTTTGTAATTTGTCATCCAGTTGTGCGATGGCCTGCTCGGTAATAAAGCCCTGGTCGGGCATGCTCAGTTCACCGCCGAGGTCGAACATGCGGTGCTGGATGTCGGTCAACACTGCGCGGATATCTTCGGGTAGCTCATGGGTCAGTATCAGCCCGATACTGCTATTAAGTTCATCGACATCGCCCATGGCCATAATACGTGGGTGGTCTTTATTGATACGGCTGCCATCAGCGAGGCCTGTGGTGCCGTCATCCCCGGTGCGCGTTGCAATTTTTGAGAGCCGATGTCCCATACGTAAACCCTTGATGAGCTGAAAAAGAGCATCATTGTAGCGTTAGTTTCGATGTGACGGTAGGGGATGGGGGTTATTGTCGCTCTGGAATGATGTCTGCTTTGGCCTTGCCGCCGCTGCCTAATACCGAGCCTATTTTTTTGACAATCCTGCCGACGGTCATGCCGACGGCAGTACCGACGCCGGGGCCAAGTACTGATGTGCCGATGACGCCGCCGATGATGGCATCATTGGTGAGTCGAAGGCTGGGGTCGTTGACGGTACCGCTGACCTTAAGCGGGGCGCTAATGATCGAGGCCGTTTTACGCAGTGCTACGGTGACTTCGCCTGCTAGTTCATCTTGTGGGTTGATGTTGATGTCGCCACTGGCACTTATTGAGTCTGAAATGATTTCGATATTGGTGACAGTAATATGATTGTTTTCGAGTGTTGCATTTCCAGTCAGGTGTTGAAATGCGGTCTCGCCACCGTGCGAACCCTCCTTTGAGAGGGTGGTGCTCGCTTTTTCAAGATCGGCTTTATAAATTTTGCCGTTAGCCATTCTGAAATCACCCGATAGATAGGGACGATCCAGCAGTGCTTCATCATCACTTTCAGTGAGTTCGAATTCGGTGGTAGCGTAGACTGTTCCGCTGGTAACTTTGTCATCGATGAAGCCTGCCAGGAATGTTTCAGCATCAATTTCACTTGCGACCACCCACCCCTTAATGTTCCAGTGATTTTTCCATGAGAAGTGGGTAATACCCTGAATGGTGCCGCCGGAGGTTTTAAGGATGTTGTTATCATTTTTGAGCGCACCTTCTGTGAGATGTGCATCCGCAGAGAACTCATCAAATTTAAGGAGTGTTTTGCTGTAATCATCTTCTTTCGTAATCACGCCGTGAGAGATGTGGTAGGTGCCTTTTGCTTCAGGATTGAGAAACAGTTGACCGAGATCGTTACCCTTGAGCTTGATATTGAGATCACTATGAAAACGGCCATCATAGTTGTTGATGTCAAAATATTTTAATACGGGTGCCATATGAATATTGGTACTGGTGAGTTGTCCATTGTATTGCCAGTGGTTGTTCCAGCTGAGTGTGCCACTGCTCTTCAGTAAGCCGCCGTAGCCATTGATTGTTACGTCTGTTAATTCTGCTCTGTCTTTGTGTAGTACAGCTTGTACGCTCAACTTGTCGAAATTGAAGGACGGGGTAGCGGGTACTTTCCAGTGATTGCCAGAGGCGCGTAGATTGTAAGTGTTATTGAGGCCGGGTTTTAGGATTGCCCGCAGTGTATTATCCATCCGTGAGAGATAAATTTCTTTGCAGTTGAAGTCATCGTCCAGAAACAGATTGAAACGATAGGGACCAAGACGTGTCTGATCTGCGGTGCGCAGCATAACATTGGAGCCACTGATTTGACGGACGGCAAGTGGTGATAGTTGTGATG
>CALZMY010000074.1 GCA_945788675.1 uncultured Gammaproteobacteria bacterium
CACTTGAAAGCCTACGTAGAGCGGGTCGATGGCCGCAAGACCGATATCACCTCTAAGCTAAACATGCCGACGCACTATTCGATGACGCTCCCATTCGGCAGCACTGGCGCAACGCTTGGCAGCCGCGCTCAACGCATCATGGTGACATGGAATAACGAACCGCTGGTCTCGGTTGGAATCACCCAGCCGGAGATCCCTGCCTGTAAAGAGAAAGAGGTCTCCTTTACCCCTAGCAACATCACCTTTATCCCAAATCGCCATACTGATGGCGACCGCGAATTTGCTGGCCACGGGCCGCGGGTGACAGGCAGTGTGCGCCTGATCGAGGATGTCTCCGGCGGCACAGCACGCAAAGTACGGATGCGTGTGCAGATGAAGGCGCGCGAGACCAAAAGAGACTGGACCACCGTCGAGGGCCAGAAAGACTATGATGTCTATACCTTCCCTGCCGGCTACAAGATCGTACAACGGCTAACGCCATCGACGACCACCTCTAGCGTCGACTACACTGACAGCAACCACCGTGATGACGCTATCAACCCTGGTCAGGGGCCTGCCCGCAAGCTGGTCATTACCGGTGATACCAAGGGTAAAGATGTCGGCAAGGTAAAGGCAGTGGTACATTTTAATCAGGTGCGCTATAAGATTCGTGAGGTTGGCAACTGCGCCGCACCTGGCAGCTCACCGAGGCTACTTATTAAACCTGTCAGAATGCGTATGCTCAATCCATAACTGGGTGATCAATAATCACTACATAAGGCCAGAGTAAAAAAACTTACCCTGACCTTATAGATGCTAACCTTTGCTACTGCATCCTCCCCCTTTATCAAAGGGGGATTTAGCAACCATACAGTTTGCTGATATGTATGACATATTTATTATGTCCGCTTTTTGGGTGCTCTTTGCTAAAGAGGGGAGCTTGACGTGAACACCCTATGTTAATGGGACAGTAGTGGTGCATTATCCAGTCATTGACAAAAAGTCCACAGAAAGCATCACGTCATAAAAGGGCAGACTTATGAAGGTTCATTCGAAATTGCAGGCAAAACAGCCATGAAAGAATCCAGGGTCACTTTAAGAAGTGTAAGTTAACGAAACACAAGGTTAAACTGTAACGAATCGATATTGTCCCGCACCACATACTCACCACGTATTTCGAGTTTTTTACTCAGCGCGTATCCGAGCCCTGCGCCAAACATAAGGCCATCATCGTCACCTATATCAAGTCCGGCACGCACTAGAAGGCCGGTGTTGTTTGCCACATTCCAGCTACCCACCATGGTCCCCCATAGCCCGGTCGCATCCGTACTTGAGGTAATCGCACCAATACCTTGAAAGTTAAACGTGCGCTCAAAACTTCCACTATCCATGTAGCCCGCCTCAATCGCCAGGTCACCTTTTCCCAGCTTCGCTTTCAGTGGATAACCGGCAAAAAATTGAAAACCCGAAGCATCCAATCCATGGAGATCGTTACTGCCAAGGCCACCACCGAAGTAGAGTCTATCTGCAATATCAATCTCTGTATTTGCGGAGGCCTGTGATACGTAACCTACAAGCAACATGGCAACTAAAGTTATTTTCATTACTGAACTTCCTTTCATCATAAAAAATGAAGGTGATGTGAACATGGCGTTTGCGCCTGACACATCCCATTGAAACTGTCGTTGAAAACCTGGCTGCCGTCCAATGCAGGGACGCATTAAACCATTAATGAGCAACCGACCAACAGGATATTAAATTTAATTGCATTGTCGGTTCTTTGCACTGCATCACATTTTTAACACCCATTCAAGTGAATACTCTGCATCACACGTTCAAACCACACTCAGCGGAGCACGCTCATGAATAAACATTATCGACTTATCGCACTCATACCCTTCTTATGGTTAGGCGGATGTACTAGTGATGAAGCCAGTACCACTTCAGAACGATCTTTAACAGAACAGTCCAGTGACAATCATCTTCTAAAGGATCAGGCGGAGATGCTTGAAAAAGCAGAGGAAGTTGAGGAGAAACTCCTGGATGAGATGGCTGAAGAGCGCGAGGCGATCGAGCAGCAAGCTCAATAAAGCCAGCGCAGGACACGCGAATTACTCATCATCCGCACCTTTCTTTTCCTGTATCTTCTTCTGCCACATACCGTAGCCCATCACGCCAAAGCAGAGAAACAACAGCGGAAACATCAAGGCGTTTAATAAAGGTGCAAATGAACTTAAGCCAATGGTATTGAGCACCATTGTTAACAATGGTGTAAAAAGGAAAACGGTAGCGACAAGCGCCCCTTTAAGGCCAAGAAAGACAATTCGATCTGCCTGACTGACCGTTTTTTCTTTTTTCTCTTCTTCAGTGGTCATTAGTCACAACACCTCTTATCTTGCTGAATCGGTGGGCACGGTACATCACCATAAGAGCAGAACACACAGCAATCTCCCGCCAGCGGTTTCAACAACAGACCACAACCACTGCATTGATGATAATACTGGCAGGCATCAGTTGGCATCTCCAGCAGTTCCTGGTGGCCACACTCAGGACAGACCAGCGTCGAAAAAAGAATAATAGATTCTGTCATCAACCAAATCCCTGTATCTCATCCATCAATTGTGGTAACCATGTAACCACATCCGGGAATGCGATTAACAGCCCCAACACCGACAGCTGGATCACGATAAATGGAATCACACCACGATAAATCTGGGTGATCTTTACCGTCGGTGGGGCCGCTGCCTTGAGATAAAAGAGTGAAAAACCAAACGGTGGTGTAAGGAACGATGTCTGCAGGTTCATCGCGATCAGGATCGCAAACCACACCGGATCGATATCCATCATGATCGCAATCGGTGCAATAATCGGCACCACGACAAAACAGATCTCAATAAAATCTAAAAAGAAACCGAGCAGAAAGATGATCAACATACTGACGATCAGAAAGCCCCACTCCTCACCAGGTAGCTCCATCATGATATCTTCGACCATCATGTCGCCCCCCATGCCGCGAAAGACCAGCCCAAAGGTGGTCGCACCGATCAGGATCAGAAACACCATGCTTGTCATACGCGTAGTCTGCTGCATGGTACTCTGTAAATTTGGAAAGCTGAGACGCCGACGCAACATTGCCAGCAACATCGCACCCAATGCACCAACCGCCGCCGACTCGGTGGGTGAAGC
>CALZMY010000075.1 GCA_945788675.1 uncultured Gammaproteobacteria bacterium
AAATGGCGCGCCCGGAAGGATTCGAACCTCCGACCGCCTGGTTCGTAGCCAGGTACTCTATCCAGCTGAGCTACGGGCGCACACTGAGGTTGCGCATTATATGTGGTTTACAAATTGTGTCAAGAAGCTATTAAATTTATTACGAAAACCATTAGTATATTTCAGGCTTATCGCTTCCATCAGACTTAAATTACTAATGATGATCACTTAGAAACAGCGCCTCAGTACTTCTTGTATGGTGAAGAGATATGGATTCCCATCCAACTAATTGCAGACAAGTCCTATGCCGCTGTTCTCCCTCGCTACGCTCAGTCGTCGAACCTGCTTTTTATAATCGAGGGTGCTCGTTCATCGTCTATGTCATGGGCAATAAAAAATCACCCTGCGGTGGTTCATATATGGCGGAGAGAGAGGGATTACTCGCTTTCGCTCGCCCTTCGGGCCAGCGCCGCATCCGCGCCGCTGTTCTCCCTCGCTACGCTCAGTCGTCGAACCTGCTTTTTATAATCGAGGGTGCTCGTTCACCGTCTATGTCATGGGCAATAAAAAACCACCCTGCGGTGGTTCATATATGGCGGAGAGAGAGGGATTCGAACCCTCGATGGAGCTATAAACCCCATACTCCCTTAGCAGGGGAGCGCCTTCAGCCGCTCGGCCATCTCTCCATTTAATGTACCCAGACAAACAGCACTTTGACTCAAGCGGACTGCTTCCCTCACACCCGTTTCAGGGAGCGCATAGAGTAGCAAGTTTTTGCCTTCATGCCAAAAAATAATGAGCCAAATGTTACATTTGGCTCATTATTTTTTATCTTTAGAAGGAAAACATGCAGACTTGCATGTTTCCAGAAAGGGTAACAAAACCCAACGCTAAAAATATAAACAGAAACTCGGATTATGCAGCGCCCTCATCGCTGTTCTCCTTTTTAATACGCTCGTAGATCTCTTCGCGATGAACGGTGACGTCTTTAGGTGCATTAACGCCGATTCGTACCTGATTGCCTCGAACTCCAAGGACAGTCACAGTCACGTCATCGCCGATCATTAAGGTTTCACCTACACGCCTTGTCAAAATCAGCATTGTTGTCTCCTTACCAAAATACTCTTATAAATTTTTCTTATTAAAACAACCAACTTTTCTTAATTTGCTTATCGACCTTCCCCTAATTATCTATAGGGCTTTTGCCTCACGGGCGTTTATATTAACTTTCAATGAGTTATAAACACCAAAATCAGGCATCAAGAGGTGATTTACGTTGATTGATCCAACCCAAAGGCCTCATGCAAGGCCCTAACACTCAATTCTAGATACTTTTCATCTACTACAACTGAGATCTTTATCTCAGATGTGGAAATCATTCGAATATTGACGCCTTCTGTTGCCAGCGTTTCGAACATGGTGCTCGCAATACCTGCATGTGAGCGCATTCCTACCCCAACAATAGATACCTTAACAATCTTTGTATCTCCAGTCACCTCACGCGCACCCAGCTTTTTTGCGGTCTCTTGCATGATCGCAAGACTTTTATCATAGTCATTGCGATGTATCGTAAAAGTAAAGTCAGTGGTCGCATCTTCAGCGATATTCTGGATAATCATATCGACTTCAATGTTACTATCTGCAATCGGCCCAAGAATCTTGTGCGCCACACCCGGTTGATCTGGCACTCCCAGCATGGTGACCTTAGCTTCATCACGGTTAAACGCGATCCCTGAAATTAACGCCTGCTCCATCTCCGCTTCCTCAGCTGATATTAATGTCCCCGCCACCGTGCAGCCAGTCTCCTCAAATGAAGACAGTACCCGCAATGGTACGCCATACTTACTGGCAAATTCTACCGAGCGAATCTGCAACACTTTTGCGCCAAGGCTTGCCATCTCCAGCATCTCTTCATAGGTAATATGGTCGAGACGACGTGCTTCCGGCACCACCCTGGGATCCGTGGTGTAAACACCATCGACATCGGTATAAATCTGACACTCATCGGCCTGCAACGCCGCTGCCAGCGCCACTGCTGAGGTGTCCGAACCACCACGCCCCAGGGTCGTAATATTGCCTGTTTCATCCATCCCCTGAAACCCAGCGACGACTACCACTCGCCCCTGATCCAGGTCTTTACGAATGCGCTTGTCATCGATATCGACAATACGCGCCTTATTATGAACGCTGTCGGTACGGATATGAACCTGATGCCCAGTATAGGAGCGTGCCGCGCAGCCGCGTTTTTCTAGCGCCATGCTAAGCAGTGCAATTGTCACCTGCTCTCCAGTAGCGAGCAACACATCAAGCTCACGCGGTACAGGTTGTTCATGAATCGCCTTAGCCAGTTCAACCAGACGATTGGTCTCGCCACTCATCGCCGAGACCACTATCACCACCTGATGACCCTGCTCGCGCCAGCCAATCACTCGCTCCGCGACGCTTTCGATACGTTCGACACTACCAACCGAGGTGCCACCATATTTTTGTACAATCAGACTCATCTTGTTTCCGTTACCATCACATCATTATGACGTGATGCGTTCTTCAATCCACGCCTTCACCGAAGCCAGTGCAGCATCAAGCCCTGCGGGTTCTGTACCACCTGCCTGCGCCATGTCCGGTCGACCACCTCCCTTACCGCCGACCTGCTGCGCCACATGGTTGACCAGCTCACCGGCCTTCAGTTGTTTGATCAAATCGGGTGTTACTCCGGCTGTCAACGAGACCTTCTCGCCGACAACCGCGCCCAGTACCACCACCGCTGATCCGAGTTTATTTTTCAGTTGATCAACCGTATCGCGTAGTGTCTTCACGTCAGCGCCTTCGAGTTTCGCCGCCAACACCTTAATGCCTTTAATCTCTATCGCCTGCGCTGCTAGCTCCGAGCCTTGATTGCTGGCAAGCTTGCCCTTGAGCTGTTCCAGTGCTTTTTCCAGCTTGCGGTTACGTTCGGACATCTGCTGTACTTTATCCAGCGTATCTTCTTTCCCCCCCTTGACCAATTCCGCAACGGCAGCAAAGTTTGACTCAAGCTGCTCCAGCCATACAACCGCATGCTCGCCGGTCACCGCTTCAATACGACGTACCCCGGCAGCGGTGCCTGTCTCAAGGATGATTTTGAACAGTCCAATATCACCGGCACGTTTAGCATGAGTACCACCACATAGCTCGGTTGAAAACGCCCCGATACTCAACACCCGCACTTCATCACTATACTTCTCACCAAACAGCGCCATCGCACCCGCCTCAACCGCATCGTCATAATTCATTAAGCGGGTCTGCACTGCATTGTTAGCACGGATCTCAGTATTGACGATGCGTTCAATCGCCAGCATCTGCTGCCTGGTGAGCGGTTCAAAATGGGAGAAATCAAAACGCAGACGATCAGCCTCAACCAGTGAACCTTTCTGCGTCACATGATCACCCAGCACCTGTCGCAATGCAGCGTGCAATAGATGGGTAGCAGAGTGATTCAATACGATCGACTGTCGACGGCTTTGATCGACTTCAGCCACCAGCGTCATGCCCACCTTGATGTCACCCGCTGTCACCTTACCGATATGTCCATTCGCGCCACTATGCTTACGGGTGTCGGCCACCATGAATTCAACACCGTCGGCAGTCAACCGACCACGATCACCCGCCTGACCTCCAGACTCTGCATAGAATGGTGTCTTATCCAGTATCACCATTCCTTCTTCACCGGCACTCAGAGATGCGACCTGTGAATCACCACTAATTAGTGCCACCACACTCGCCGGCCCATCAAGATGCTCATAACCAGTGAACTCCGATGCCGCATCAATCTCAATCGCATCTGCATAGCCAACACCAAACTGGCTGGCGGAACGGGCACGTTCACGCTGCGCCGCCATCTCACGCTCAAAGCCAGCATCATCAATTGTTAAACCACGTTCACGTGCGATGTCAGCAGTGAGGTCCGCCGGAAAACCATAGGTATCATAGAGTTTAAATACCGTCTCGCCGGGGATCTCTTTTCCTCTGAGGTCGGCAATGTCTGACTCCAGAATTTTCATGCCCTGATCAAGCGTCTCGGCAAAACGCTCTTCCTCAAGCTTCAATAGTTTTTCGATCTGCGACTGCGCCCTGGCAAGCTCGGGATAGGCCTCACCCATCTCATCCACCAGGGGTGACACCAGCTTGTAATAGAAGGTTTCATTCACACCCAGCTTATAAGCGTGACGAATAGCGCGACGGATGATGCGACGCAGCACATAGCCGCGCCCTTCGTTCGAAGGCAAGACGCCGTCCGTAATCAAAAATGAACAGGAACGAATATGATCCGCAATGACACGCAGCGAACTGTTTTCCAGGTCTGTGGTTCCGCTGACTTTTGCGATGGCCTTAATCAGATTGGCAAATAGATCGATTTCATAATTGCTGTGCACCCCCTGCATCACGGCAGCGAGACGCTCCAGCCCCATGCCGGTATCGACCGATGGCTTTGGCAACGCGCTCATGGCGCCATCGGCGCTACGGTTGTACTGCATGAAAACGAGATTCCATATCTCGATATAGCGATCACCATCTTCCTCCGCACTGCCCGGTGGGCCACCCGCGACATCAGCGCCGTGATCATAAAAGATTTCAGTACAGGGACCACAGGGACCGGTATCACCCATCGACCAGAAGTTGTCACTTTCGTGGCGCTTGCCACCTGGCTTGTCACCAATTCGGATCAGCTGTTGTGGCGCGATGCCGATCTCGTTAAGCCAGATCTCGGCGGCCTCACTATCTTCATCATAAACGGTCGCCCACAGGCGTTCTTTGGGAAGCTTAAGATCGTCAGTCAGGAACTGCCACGCAAAGCGAATCGCGTCATGCTTGAAATAGTCGCCAAAACTAAAGTTTCCCAACATCTCAAAGAATGTGTGGTGGCGTGCTGTGTAGCCAACATTTTCAAGATCATTGTGTTTGCCGCCCGCGCGCACGCAGCGCTGCGAACTGGTGGCGCGCACGTAAGTACGCGTCTCCTGCCCCAGGAAGGTCTCTTTGAACTGCACCATGCCTGCATTGGTAAATAGCAGGGTCGGGTCATTGCCTGGCACCAGGGGACTACTCGCCACGACCTGATGCCCATGTTGGGCAAAATAGTCGAGGAATTTTTGTCTTAAAGCTGCTGTTGAAGTCATCGAGATTCTTTACACTTTAAAATGTGGCTCACGAGCAGCGACTTAAACCTTGCTGGCTCGTTCCGTTCCTAAAATTTAATTTATTGTTATTCCGTTGTTTTTACTGTCTTGTGCGTTTGTAGCACATTTTCGACGAGAGTATAAACCTAATCCAAGTCTTTAAATATATGTTTTGTCTGTTCAGTGGTAAAACCGCGATATTGCAGAAATTGTAGCTGCTTTGCTCGCGCCTTTATATCTTCGGGAAATTTGCCACCAAACCGTTTTTGCCATGCCGCCCTGGCGCTTTCAATCCAGCATCGATCCTGAAAATCGACATAATCACTAACAAGCACACTCGCGACACCACGCTGACGCAACTCTTCACGGATGCGCACCGGGCCAAACCCTTTGCCCATCCGCGAACGCACATAACTCTCAGCATAGCGTGCATCGCTAAGCAATCCGTCATCCACCAGCGCAGAGAGGGCTTCATGGACAAAAATTTCGTCGAAACCCTTTTCAATCAGTTTTCTTGTCAATTCGGCAACGGCGTGTTCACGCCGTGCCAACAGATCCAACGCACGTTTACGCACGCCCAGTACGTTATTATCCGCTGTCTCCTGGGCGATTTGCAGGCGCTCGTATTTTTGACTATTAATCAGGCACTTGCCTCAACTACCTCAGCCCCTTCTTCACCTTCTGCTGCTGCAGTTTTAGTGGGTAACAACCTTTCTCGGATCGCGTTTTCGATCTCATCCGCAGTCTCCGGATGCTCTTTTAGATAAGTGCGGACATTCTCTTTACCCTGTCCGACGCGGTCGCCATTGTAGCTGTACCATGCACCCGCTTTGTCGATCAATCCTTCTTTAACACCCAACGAGATGATCTCACCTTCACGCGATACCCCTTCACCATAGAGGATTTCGAACTCAACCTGCTTGAACGGTGGCGCCACCTTATTCTTGACCACTTTGACACGGGTCTCGTTTCCGACAACCTCATCACCCTTCTTGATGGCGCCAATACGGCGGATATCGAGACGCACAGAGGCGTAAAATTTCAACGCGTTACCCCCGGTGGTGGTCTCAGGATTACCAAACATCACCCCGATCTTCATGCGAATCTGGTTAATAAAGATCACCAGCGTATTGGAGCGTTTGATGTTACCGGTCAGTTTTCGCAGTGCCTGTGACATCAAGCGCGCCTGCAGCCCCATGTGCGAATCACCCATATCACCTTCAATCTCGGCTTTCGGAGTCAATGCTGCGACCGAATCAACCACCACCACATCGACCGCACTAGAGCGCACCAGCATATCGGTAATCTCCAGCGCCTGCTCTCCAGTGTCGGGCTGTGACACTAATAAATTATCGACATCAACGCCAAGCTTGCCCGCATAAATAGGGTCAAGTGCGTGCTCGGCATCGACAAATGCCGCGGTGCCGCCCGCCTTTTGTGCCTCGGCCACCACCTGTAGTGCCAACGTGGTCTTACCCGATGATTCCGGCCCGTAGATTTCAATCACGCGCCCCTTTGGCAGCCCACCTATTCCCAGCGCAATATCGAGTCCTAATGAGCCGGTAGAGACTGCCTCAATGTCACGCGCGACACCTTCGTCGCCCATGCGCATGACTGAACCCTTACCGAACTGTCGCTCAATCTGGCTTAACGCCGCGCTCAGTGCCTTTTCCTTATTTGCATCCATTGTGAGATATCCCCTGCTAGAAACCATCATTTACACTTAAATTCGTCACTTCGCTAACTATCAGATCCGACCATCACAGCGGCCGCAAGCGAAACATTGGCGCAAATTATCACATAGATATCAGCGCCATCCTAGCCCTGTATTTTGGTCGCAAAAAATGACACAGGTCGCATCCAGCCAACATCAAAAAGACAGGCATCAACTATTCATCAACTAGTTAACAAATAACTCTTTACTAACTGGTTAAAAAAGGTTTTTAATAAAATCCCCACGTATAAAGCGGGTGATAATAGACACCTTGAGGTGACGACTGTGACACCAGCAGTGAAAATCGACTCACTGCCCACTCGATTGGCGCGATCGATTTTGCAGCATCTGCCTGCCTAACCTTGTGCATCAGCGTGACATGAGGCTGAAATGGATAACCATCAAATTCATAACCGAGCGCCTCCATCCTCACCTGCAATGCCGAAACCAACGAAAAGAGCGCAACGGGTGGCGATGAGGGTGCTAGCCACATCACACCCGACGTTGGCCAATAACCGACCTGGTCGAGCTGTAATATAAATTGAGATGATTTGAGTGGTGACACTGCCGCGACGATTTCTGCCTGTCGCGAGACCTCAACAGCACCGAGGTAAAGCAGCGTCAGATGTAGATTTGCCTGCGGTACAGGACGACCCTGCGCTGCCGCTACAACAGATTCAACCGCCCTGCCAAGCCGTTCCCGCACTGCATCCTCTGGCCACAACGCAAAAAAGAGTCGCCGTCGTGACGTATCGCGCATCATGCGAAGGCTCGTGACCGGTCAAAGAGAAGCAACAATCCTTGCAACGAATGAGCGACTGCCTGTTGACGAATCGACCTACGATCACCATTAAAAACAATAAGTTCAGAATGTAAATTAATCTTATCTAGCGCCCATGAAAAACACACTGTCCCCACCGGTTTCTGCTCTGTACCCCCCGTCGGCCCAGCCACACCACTGATCGCCAGCGACACCTGGCCCGCGCTATGGGCAAGCGCCCCCAGTGCCATCGCTTCAACCACCTGTAGCGAAACGGCACCGTGACGCTCAATTAAACCGGCATCGACAGCCAGCACCTCCTGCTTCGAACGATTGCTATAGGTAACAAAACCACGTTCAAACCATGCCGAGCTGCCCGCCAGATCAGTCAACGCCTGCGCCACACCGCCCCCCGTGCAGGACTCCGCAGTAACCAACATCCACTGCCGCTGCACTAGCACTTGCGCTATC
>CALZMY010000076.1 GCA_945788675.1 uncultured Gammaproteobacteria bacterium
ACCAAAATCATACAATTTGCATACCATATGAATAATTAATGGGGACAACCACGCCATTTTTCCATAAAATCGGTCAACTTTAATAGCGTAACAGGTTAGTATTAACCTTCCACCACATTTACGGGTGGTTTAATTATTTTTTTGTGGCAACAGTTAGGTAAACATGGCACTTCTTGCCGTCGGACTCAATCATAAAACAGCCCCGGTTCAGATACGTGAACGGGTAGCGTTCGCCCCTGACCAGCTCCCGGATACGCTACGCAATCTGGCAGCCCAGGCGAATATCAGCGAAGCAGCCATCCTCTCGACCTGCAACCGCACTGAGATGCTGTGCTGCGTCGATGAAGCCGACAGCGAGATTATCATCGAGTGGCTACGCCAGCACCGTGAATTTTCCGCAAACGAGCTCGAACCTTATATGTATACCCACCCGGAGCAGATGGCAGTACGCCACATGCTGCGCGTCGCAAGCGGCCTCGACTCACTGGTACTCGGTGAGCCACAGATCCTGGGACAGCTCAAAGACGCCTACTCCACCGCCAGGGATGCGGGTACCGTCGGCACCCAACTCAGTAAGTTGTTTGAATACACTTTTTCGGTGGCGAAGCAGGTACGTACCGACACCGCGATTGGCGCCAGCCCGGTATCCGTTGCATTCTCTGCGGTGAGCCTCTCGAAACAGATCTTTAGCGACCTCAGTGAACATACCGCGCTGCTGATCGGCGCGGGTGAAACGATCGAACTCGCGGCACGCCACCTTAAAGAGAACGGCATCAAACGCCTCATCATCGCTAACCGCACCCTCTCCAAAGCACAAGCACTGGTCAAAGAGCTGGAGGGATACGCGATTACACTGAGTGAAATTCCGACACATCTGGCAGAAGCGGATATCGTGATCTCATCGACCGCCAGTCAACTGCCCATTCTCGGTAAGGGTGCGGTTGAACGCGCCATCAAGGTCCGCAAACATCAACCGATTCTGATGGTCGACATCGCGGTACCACGCGACATTGAAGAAGAGGTTGGCGAGCTGGATGACATCTATCTCTACACTGTGGATGATCTTCAGGAGATCATCGACGAAGGACTGCGTTCACGCCAGGAGGCGGCACAGCAGGCCGAAGAGATCATCGACACCCAGGTTACCCACTTTATGGGCTGGCTGCGCTCACTCGATGCGGTTTCCACCATTCGCAGCTATCGCAGCAAGATTGATATGATACGCGAGGCAGAACTCGATAAGGCCAAACGGATGCTGGCACAGGGCAACGATCCCGAAAAAGTACTGGCCCAGCTAGCCCGTGGCCTGGCCAATAAGATCGCCCACACCCCCAGCGCGCAGATGAAGCAGGCCGGTTTTGAGGGGCGCGCTGACCTGCTCGATGCGGCACGTGAACTGCTCGACCTAGACACCCCGGAAAATTAACACGTGAAAGAGTCTATCGTTTTTAAACTGGAGTCGATCTCCGACCGCTTTCAGGAGCTCGAAGCACTGCTGGCAGAACCTGACATCATCAACAACCAGAACCGCTTCCGCGAGTTATCGATGGAGTACTCGCAGATCACTCCGATCGTCAACTGCTTCAGCCGTTATCAAGCGGGACTGGAAGATATTGAAGCGGCCAAAGAGATGATGCAGGAAGATGACGCCGAGATGCGGGCGATGGCCGAAGATGAAGTCAAGGCGTCACAGGCTCAACTGGCCGAGATCGAAAAAGAGATACAGACGCTGCTGCTACCGGTCGACCCACATGACAACGCCAACGTCTTCCTCGAGATTCGCGCGGGGACCGGGGGCGATGAAGCCGCCATTTTCGCAGGCGACCTGTTCCGCATGTATTCGCATTATGCTGAAATGAGCCGCTGGCAAATTGAGATCATCAGCGGTAATGCAGGGGAACACGGCGGCTACAAAGAGATCATCGCTCGCATCACAGGCAAGGGGGTCTATTCTAAACTCAAGTTTGAGTCTGGCGCGCACCGTGTACAACGCGTCCCGGCAACGGAATCGCAAGGACGCATCCACACTTCGGCCTGCACCGTGGCGGTCCTGCCTGAGCCCGATGAGATCGAACAGTCCGAGATCAACGCCAGCGACCTGAAGGTAGACACCTTCCGCGCCTCCGGGGCGGGTGGTCAGCACGTCAATAAAACCGACTCCGCGATTCGCATCACCCACCTTCCATCGGGCATTATCATCGAATGCCAGGATGAGCGTTCGCAACATAAAAATCGCGCGCGAGCGATGTCACTACTGCAGGCAAAACTGATGGCCGGCGCACAGGAAAAACAGGCCGCGGAGACCGCGGAGGCACGTAAGTCACTGGTCGGCAGCGGCGACCGCTCGGAACGGATTCGCACCTATAACTTCCCGCAGGGACGTATGACCGATCACCGCATCAACCTGACGCTCTATAAACTGGATGAAATCATGGCCGGCAACCTAGAGCAGGTGATCAACCCACTGGTCAACGAGTACCAGGCAGAACAGCTTGCCGCACTGGCGGAATAGACTGCTGCAACTTGCAAAGTCAATCAATCCTCGCGTTATGTCTTCCATCCGCAACGCACTCAACCATGCCGCTATCACCCTGGCCACTCGCCATAAAGGTGCGATGCTTGAAAGCGAAGTCCTGCTGGCATATGCCCTGGAAAAGAGCCGCACCTGGCTGCATACCTGGCCCGAGCGTGAACTGACCAAAGCACAGCTTGCGCGCTTCAATGCACTGGTCGAACGCCGCCTCCAAGGTGAACCCTCGGCCTACATTACGGGTGAACGTGAATTCTGGTCGCTGTCACTTGAGGTCACCCCCGACACACTGATCCCGCGCCCCGACACGGAACTGCTGGTAGAACTGGCGCTTGAACATATACCGAGGGATGAGGTATTCAATATCGCGGATCTCGGCACCGGCACTGGGGCAATTGCACTGGCGATTGCCACTGAGCGACCACGCAGTCATATTTTCGCGGTCGATTATTCTGCTGACGCATTGGCCGTGGCAGAACGTAACCGCACACGCCACGGTCTCGACAACGTCACGCTCCGCCGCGGTGACTGGCTCACTCCCCTGAATGAACTCACCTTTCAGGTGATCGTCTCTAATCCCCCATACATCCGTGAAGATGACTCGCATCTTAATCAGGGCGACCTGCCGTTCGAACCACGTCGCGCTCTGGTCGCAGCTGATAACGGACTGGAGGATATTCGCAAGATCGTTGCTGACAGCAGAGCACAACTTGCTCCCAATGGCTCGCTACTGATCGAACACGGCTTTGATCAGGCAGCAGCGGTCACACAACTGTTTAAAGAACACGACTACACAAACGTCACCGCCCACCGAGACCTGAGCGGACAGCCACGTGTCGTTTCAGGGCAATACAATTCTCAAATCAAATAACATGGCTACCATCATGTCACATAATAGCGTCGAACAGATCAAACTCCCCCGTACACTCATTAATCAACTGATGACGCACGCACAAAGCGATGATAAAAAAGAAGTCTGTGGTTTTATTGCCAGCCGTCACGGCTTACCTGTCAAAATATATCCGATAGCCAATATTGCAACCCCCGCAGAGAAGCTTTTTGAGATGGAACCGCGCGCACTGATTGATGCCATCAAAAAAATGCGTCAGCTGGACGAGGAGATCTTCGCGATCTATCACTCACACCCATCATCTCCTGCCGCACCATCAAAACGTGACATTGATGAGTTTAGCTATCCCGAGGCACTTAGCCTGATCATCTCACTTAATACTAAAGGTGTACTGGAAATGCGCGCCTATCGAATGGCAACGGATCACGCAAGTGAAGTAACGATCGAAACAGTTTGAAACCGTAAACACGCAGACCAAGTTCGAAAATAAAGAACGACAACATGTTTCGATTACAACTCAGCGCAAAAATTCATAGCCATAACGCTGGAACCCCTGATCAATTTTATTACAAATAAAGCGACACCATCTTTACCTAACAAAACTACTCATCTGTATTTATCAAACTACGCATAATAGTCAGGCTCACTGAAAAATCAAAAAAGCTATACGCCAACCACGGCTTATTCAGTTTCAGTTAAGCTTTCTTATTTAAGATGTCATTCAACATAACCACTATTATGTAAACCATCCACTATGCTGGAGAGAAACAGATGTTTAAACATATGCGGTTTTTACTGATATCTAGCGTTTTCATTGTTGCTTGCCTCAGCTCCTGGGCAGATACGCCATCTAAAATAGATACCCCAGATGACCCATCAATTGAAAACATGGGAAAAATAGATTTATACGTCGCTCAAAAGCAAACACTTGAGATTAAGCAAGATAAAGAAAAAATGGATACAGAGGTCCTGATTACATTCGAAACTAAACCCGGAGTAGTCTATACAGTAAAACCTCATCCGGACTCTCGGCACGCTAATAAAGGACTAGCAGATGCTTTGCGCGATGCCTACTCAAACCAGGCGGATGTCACACTATATAATAAAAAAGGGCTGGCAGAACAAGAACACGTCAAAATTCATATGCTCCAGCTTGACGAAGAATAGAGACTACCGCGCTGGCCATCTCTATTAACCCCAGCTCTATTAATCAGGGGTTCTTAAATAGTCGACCCTGAAAAACCCATATTTAACGACCATGTTGCCATTGCGCGACTGGACTCATCATCCAGGAAAATATCTGCCTGATATTCGCAAGCCAAAAATACACTTCCCGCATCCATTTCT
>CALZMY010000077.1 GCA_945788675.1 uncultured Gammaproteobacteria bacterium
CTGGCACGCTGCTGCTTGATACTTTCAAAATAATCAACAGTGGCGACGATGGCGATCACCAGCGCGATAATACCTGACGCGGCGGAAAGGAAAATGTAAGCGCCTGGTCTGGTTTTAGTCTGTTCCATGATCTTTTTATCTATCCCGTATAACGACCAATTACATAACACTCCGCTGTTACGCACTCGCTTTATCGATTAATCAAAGATTCTCTGTTCATTGCGACTGAATAAAACATAGATGAATAGCGGTTGTGTCTTATCGTTACAATTTATAATATGACCTTACGTTTGTTTCATCAAGCAAATAAAAAGGGATGATAGATGCTTTGTCAGACGCCACCAAAATTATTTCTACTCATCATGATTGCAATATGGTTCGTGCAGCCTGCTATTGCGCAGGAAGAGGAAATTGTTCTCGGCACTACCACGGCCATCAGCGGCCCGGCCAAGTTCCTGGGGAAATCGATGGTACGTGGCATCCAGGCCCACCTTGCCGAGGTTAACAGCACAGGTGGCGTTCACGGTAAAGCGTTACGCCTGGTTGTATTGGACGACAGCTATCACCCACCGAGCGCAGAAAAAAACATGCTACGCCTGATCAACGAACACAATGTTCTCAGTGTTGTGGGCAATGTTGGCACACCCACGGCAGTGAAAACCATTCCACTCGCCATACAGCACAAAACGCTACTGTTTGGCACTTTCAGTGGCGCGGGAATTTTGAGAAAATCGCCGCCCGATCGTTACGTCATTAATTACAGAGCAAGTTACGAAGAAGAGATGTCGCACACAGTTCGCGCCATTCTCGATCATGGCATCACTGCCGATGAGATCGCATTTTTTACTCAACAGGATGCCTATGGCGATAGTGGTTACCAGAGTGCCATCAAAGCGCTGGCGGCACTTGGCTTCAAACAAGGTGAAAAACTTAGTCATGGACGCTATATTCGTAATACTCTTAACGTTGAACAAGGCTTATTGCGCATTCTAGAAGGACCAATTAAACCTCGCGCCATTATCATCGTTGGCACTTACGCACCGGCGGCCAGGTTCATTAAGCTGGCGCGAGATGTGTTCCCCAATGTGCGTTTTTTTAATCTCTCCTTTATTGGCGCCGAGGCGTTGGCAACGGCGCTTGATGGCATAGATGCTCACGTCTATGTCTCCCAGGTTGTGCCACCGCTGGATTCGACGCTGTCCGGCGTTGATGACTATCGAAACGCAATGAGACAGTACCAGCCTGGCGCACCCCTGGACGCAGTGTCACTGGAAGGCTACTGGGTATCACGCATCCTGGTTGAGGGGATTAAAAAAGCAGGGAAAGCAGTGAACAGAGAAACACTGGTGGATGCCCTCGAATCGATTGAGGGGCTGGATATTGGTAGTGATGAGACAATACGCTTTGATGTTCATGAACATCAGGCAAGCCATCGCGTGTGGTTATCAAAATTTCAAAAAGACCGCTTTGTCTCTGCCAGCTGGGATGAGCTTTAACTTCGCTTCACGACCTCGAATAGCCGCGATAATTTCTTTTATACAAAAAAACAGCTGTCCCCACAATCTACTAACTACAATGTTGATCCAGTAACTGTCATCTCGACCAGAGGGAGAGGTCTTAATCCACTTCAGACTCGGATAGCAAGGCGGTATAAGATTTATCCCTACACTCAAAATGACAAAACGAGCACTTCCCAGGAAACCAACGTCTCTGACACTAGGGACTGTTAACACTAATTATAAAGTCGCGTTGCTGTACCAAAATGGGCCAGGCAAGGCACAAGGAGAGAGGTTTGGTTATTCCAAATGAACGACGAGTAACGCCGCATAGCCCATTTTGGGGCGCAACCCGGAGGGACGGGGCCATTATTCCACAGGCCGTTGTTGCATTTCGCTTATGTACGGCAAGTACACTGCGCTCAATGCGTCTTGCCCTGCGAAAAAATGGCCTCCGTCGCGGCTTTGTAATTAGTGTTAACAGGCCCTAGTGAAATAGTAGCCAAATAGACCAAAAATAAGTAAATAGCCCTCTATATTATTCCACAGCCCAAAGCCAATAATGAAAATAAGAAATCCCAAAAGGTGGCCAGCTGCTAAGTAAATTAGCAGACCCCCTAAAATAGGTTCAATGCGTTTAAGTCGTCGTAGTATATGCCTAGCTATAAATATATGACAAATTGTCATGTTATAACGAGATTTAAACACGCCTCATTCCCAGCACTACCACAGTGCAACCCCACAACCACCGCACCAGATCTATGCAATCACCACCCTCTTCCACCACTCAGCTACCGATAAAATTGATGTCATTAACAAAACACCCACATGGCACATGGATTGCTATTACCCCTGCTTAAGCCACCGTTAAATTGAGAGTTAATCTGATGTTTGATAAAACAGTGACCGTCGTCCTCGCTGGTAACACTGGCAAAGCCTTGCAGCCGTTGACCGCAGACCGCGCCAAGGCGGCCGTGCCGTTTGGCGGTAAATATCGCGTCATCGACTTCACCCTGACCAACTGCCTGCACTCCGGGGTACGCCGCATTCTGGTGCTGACACAATACAAGTCTCACTCATTGCAAAAACATATCCGCGACGGCTGGTCGGTCTTCAACCCCGAGATGGGCGAATACATCACCACCGTGCCGCCGCAGATGCGTACCGGCGAAGGGTGGTATGCAGGCTCTGCCGATGCGCTTTATCAGAACCTCTATCTACTGGAGCGTAGCGGCGCAGAGCATGTGATGGTGCTGCCCGGTGATCACATCTACCGCATGGACTATGCACCGATGATGGCGTTTCACCAGCAGCACGGCGCTGACCTCACCATCGCCTGTATGGAATCTTCACACGATCATGCTACTCCGTATGGCACCGTTACCATTGAAGAACAACAACGTATTACGACGATCGGTGTGGAGAGCAACGGGCTGGCATCGATGGGGATCTACATCTTTTCGACACAAAAACTGTTGCGGCTGCTTGAGCACGACCACGACATCGGTCAATCGGGACATGACTTCGTCAACGACATCATCCCTGCGCTGATCGATGGCGGCAATGTCTACGGCTATACCTTTGGTGGTGAGTCGGGTCGCGTCACCCCCGACCGTTACTGGCGCGATATCAACACCATCGACGCCTACTACCAGGCCAACATGGACCTGCTTAACAAGACCCCGCCAATGAACCTCTACCAGGAGGACTGGCCGGTGCGCACCTACTCCGGACAGCACCCACCCGCACGTACGGTACCCGGCGAGTTTGGTGATGAAGGGATCTCGATCAACTCGATTGTCTCCAACGGCGCGGTGATCGCAGGTGGCTCATCACAGCACTCCATACTATTTAATAACGTCTATGTCGGTGATGAATCGATGGTACAGGACTCACTGCTGTTTGATGGCGTACGGGTTGGAAAGCGTGTGCAGTTGCGCAACTGCATTATCGATAAAGATGTCGAAATACCCGATGAAACCCTCATCGGTTTCGATCTTGATGAAGACAGGAAACATTTTGAGGTGTCAGAAAACGGCATCGTGGTAGTCGCCAAAGGTCATAGCTTTGCATAGTGATGTTGGTGCATCAAGATGGTCAGCGTGTTCACCGATAGTGCAAACGAAAAATATCAGGGCGCAAAGATTTCGCTGAAAATTCATCAAATCATTATTCATATCATGCAATTAGATTCATCTAAATTATCACTGGCACACACTTTGCTACATGCATAGCAACCACGCATCGGTGATGCGATAAATATTTCGGGAGACAGTTAGCTGAAATGTAAGTGTTAACACACTTAAGCAGTAACAGAAACATTGGTGGGGCGACGTAGTCCCAATCACGGCAAGGGCGTCAATTAGCAAAGTGTTCGGCACATTCCGGCACTTTGTGATTGACGCCCTTTTTATTTTGGAACGAGTGTAATGGTAACCGCGTTAACAGAAGAGATATTACCGCAACCCTTTAGCGGTACACTTCATCGTCCAGTTGTGGTGGTGGGAAGCGGCCCGGTCGGGGTGCGTACTGTGCAGGAACTGCTACGTTTGAATCCCGAACAGGAGATCATTATCTACGGTGATGAACCGTATGAGCCCTATAACCGTGTACGCCTGACACAGATGCTGGCGGGCCACTCTACCTGGGCCGATGTGTTTAGCTCACTGCGCCTGCCGGACCTGCCCAACCTGATCAAACGTTACAACTGCCCGATCACCACCATCGACCCTGAGCAGAGGTCAGTCGTCGATTGCCTTGGCCAGACTCAACACTACGCCAGCCTGGTACTGGCAACCGGCTCCAGCCCGCATGTGCCATCGATCCCCGGCAATAGACTGGCGGGGGTTTTTACACTGCGCAACATGTCTGATGCGCTGGGACTTGCAGCGCGCCGGGTGCGTACCCGTAAAACACTGGTGATCGGTGGCGGCCTGCTCGGAATTGAGGCAGCACGTGCCCTGCAGCGTAGCCACACTGAGGTCTCAATCATCCAGCACGGCTCGCGCCTGATGCCGGCACAGCTGGATGAAAAAGGTGCTGCCCTGATTCGTGATCGCGCACTGTCACTCGGCATGAAGGTCTATCTTAACGACAGTGTGCAGGAGATCCTTGGTGAACGGCTGGTCGCTGGTGTGCGTCTGCGTAGCGGCGAAGAGATCGAATTCGATACCGTGGTACTCGCCACCGGGATCACCCCCAATACACAACTTGCGAGAAAGATTGGACTCAGTGTCGGGCGCGGCATTCGTGTCAACGACCAGCTGCAAACCTCAGACCCTGACATCTATGCAGTCGGCGAATGTACCGAACACCGCGGCCAGATCTACGGCCTGGTGGCGCCCGGGCTGGAGCAGGCCTCTGTTGCCGCCCACACTATCCTGGAGCGTAAAGCAAACTACCTCGGCAGCATCGCCGCCGCAAACCTCAAGGTGATTGGAGAGTCGGTATTCAGCATCGGCACGGTGACTGATGACGATATCTCCAATCTCGACAGCTGTTATGAATACAGCGATGCAGGTGGTGAGAGCTATCGTCGACTGGTGGTGCATCGCGGCCGTCTGATCGGTGCCATCGCGATCGGCAACTGGGACCAGTTGAGCCGTGTTCAGGAAGGGGTGACCTATAAGCGTCGCATCCTGCCGTGGCAGGTTGCCCGCTTCAAAAAAAGCGGCGACATCTGGCCCGACCAGCAGGCCGAGGAGATTCATCAATGGCCGGCGACTGCGACGGTCTGTAACTGTACCGGTGTATCGCGCGGTGCACTCAGTGCCGCCATTGAGGGCGGCTGCAACTCGGTTGAATCACTGGCACAGTGTACCGGCGCATCAACGGTATGTGGTAGCTGCAAACCCAAACTCTCACAGATGCTGGGCGAAGCGCCCGCCGCTGTCGTCAGCAAAGGGCGCAGCACGTTACTGATGCTCTCGGCAGTGAGCATCTTGCTGGCCACACTGCTGTTAATGATGATACCGATCCCGTTCAGCAACACAGTCGTTATTGAATGGCATATCAGCGAACTATGGCTCGACAGCTTTTATAAAGAATTTACCGGCTTTACGCTACTGGGACTCTCTGTCATCGGTCTGCTGATATCACTGCGCAAACGAATCATAAAAATAACTCAGAGTAAATTTAGCGGTGACTTCGGCTACTGGCGAGTTATGCACGTCACACTCGGAACGGTTGCACTCGCGACACTGGTACTCCACACCGGCATGCGCATGGGCGAAAACCTGAACTTTCTACTGATGTGCTCCTTTGTCGGCCTCGCGACTGTCGGTGCGATTGCCGGTGGCGTCACCGCCTATGAGGCTAAACACCCCAGCCTGAACATTGGGCGCTGGCGTCGCTGCACCACCTGGGCACACATCTTTCTTTTCTGGCCGCTGCCGGTACTGCTTGGGTTTCACGTTCTGAAATCGTACGTCTACTAAATGGCAGCATGAGAACTCTGAAATGAAAAGTAGCAATAAAAAATGGTGGGGAATGTGGTTGAGCAGCACGCTGTTGCTGGCAGGCTACTACGCATACTCAATGACACAGGGCGAAGAAGGCATTTTCCTGCCGGGCCCGAGTAGCCACGGCCATTATCAGATTGAGCTAGCGTGTGACAGCTGCCACGGTGAGGCGTTTGATGGGCCGGATGTGATGCAGCAGGCGTGTGTCAGCTGCCATAGTGCGGAGCTAGAGCGTGTTGAAGATTCACATCCACGTAAGAAATTTACCGACCCGAGAAATGCAGACCGCCTCGAACAGCTCGACGCCCGCTTCTGTGTCACCTGCCACAACGAACATCGTTTAGAGATCACCGATGAGACCGGCGTCACCCTGCCGACAGACTTCTGTTTTCTATGCCACCAGGATATCGCGGAAGACCGCAAAAGCCACCAGGATATCGCGTTTGACAGCTGCTCCAGCAGCGGCTGTCACAACTATCATGACAACAAGGCGCTCTATGAAGACTTCCTGTTAAAGCATGGCAATGACGAAGAGACCAACCGACAGGGATTACTACCACAGCGTAACCTCGCGACATTTATCAGATCGATTAGTGACAACCCGCTAACACCATTAGTGGCAAGCGATGCTGACATGCCTGCCCATGTGCTAACTGATGAAGTTGACACTGAGACAGTGATCACTGACTGGCTGGCAAGTTCACATGCGCGCAACGGGGTGAACTGTAGCGACTGTCATATGGGTGCCCATATCGCTGATGATCGCTGGGAGACCTCCCCTACCCAGGAGGTATGTAAAGAGTGTCACGCCAAAGAGCAGGAGGGATTTTTTGCCAGCCGACATGGCATGCGTCGTGCGCAAAACATGGCGGCGATGTCACCCGCCATCGCGCGCCTGCCGATGAAACAGAAGAGCCATGAAAAGTCACTTTCCTGCCATAGCTGTCACGACAGCCATCGCTACAATACAGAAACGGCCGCAGTCGAGGCGTGCCTCGGCTGCCATAATGACAAACACACCCTCGCCTATAAACAGTCGCCCCACTTTGGACTCTGGCAACAGGAACTAGCAGGAGCCTTGCCAAAAGGGAGCGGCGTGAGTTGTAGCAGCTGTCATCTGCCGCGCGAGACGATCCGTGTTCACGGTCGTGACCGTATCGCGGTGCAGCATAATCAAAACGATTATCTGCGCCCCAATGAGAAGATGGTCCGTCCGGTCTGTCTGAAATGTCACGGCCTCGAATTCACACTCAGCTCGCTTGCAGATGAGGCACTCATTGAAAAGAACTTTACTGGCAAACCAGTCGAGACAGTGGCCAGCATCGAAATGGCGCTTAAACGCGAGCGCACAGAAAAAAAGAAA
>CALZMY010000078.1 GCA_945788675.1 uncultured Gammaproteobacteria bacterium
ATGCTGGCCTGTCTCAACACGTGGAGCAAATATTAGTCGTTCGGGCTCGATTCCCGCAGCAGAGGCTTGCTGACGCAAATTTTCCTGTAACCTGATGTTATCGCCCAGCAACCATAATACGCTGCCAGGCGTCGCCTGCAGGCAGCGCATCCAGATAGCGAAAATATCAGGCGTGATCTTGTAGCTGTTGTTAAAACTGCAGAACACAAACCCCTCTTCAGGCAGGCCGACTTCGGTGCGTGTTGGCGTCTCTTTTGCTACATTACGCTGCCTGTCGTTCACCATATAACAAGGAAGATGCACCAGTTTTTCTGTGAAAAATAGTTGTAATTCTCTGGGCGCACTAACTTCATCAGTCAGTATATAATCGATGAAGTCTGCGCCCATGGTCCCGATATAGCCAAGATAACTAACCTGGATAGGGGCAGGGCGCATCGCCAGGATACGTGTTCTGGCCCCCATGCTGTAGCCGGTGAGATCAACGAGGATATGAATGCCCTGTTCTGCGATCAGATTTGCTATCTGGCTATCAGCCAGGTGGCCAACCTCGATAAAGCGATCAAAGGCCGCTTGCAGGCGTCTGCGTATTGGACTGGTATCTTTTTCGCCAAGCGCAAAGCCAAAAATCTCAAACTTACTTCGATCATGCAGTTCAAATAATTCGGCAATAATATGAGAAACGACATGATCGCGAAAATCAGTTGAGATGTAGCCGATGCGGATACGACCATCGTTTAGTGCTGGTTTAGGATTAAGTTGTGGGAGATTATCAGGGATAATGCTACGGGTATAGCGACTAGCACATGTTCGCTGGTTTTCAGGGCTGTCTGACCATGGTAATAGATAGAATGGTGGCAATTTACTTGTGGACGATTGCGCCAGTTTGATCATTTCGGTTTCAAATTTTTCGTAATCGCTCCAGTCACAAATACTCCGTAACATAAGTGCCAGTCCGTTATAAGCATTGATATGTTCTGGGTTAAGGGTTAAGGCGTGGTTGTAATTTTCGATTGCCTCACTGTAATTGAAGAGCTTGTTGTGAGTATTGCCAAGATTGAAGTAGGCATCGGTGTGTTTTGGGTTAAGCTGGATCGCTTTTTTGTAATGCGCGATCGCCTCTTCACGTTTACCCAATTTACTCAGTGCGTTGCCAAGATTATTGTATGTGTCTGGGACTCCAGGGGAGAGTTCGAGAGATTTTCTAAAGCTATCAATCGCGAGTGAAAATTCACCGACTGTATTGAGGGAAATTCCCCGATTGTTGTAGGCACCCGCAAAATTGGGGCTGTGTGCCAGCGCCTGATTATAGAGTTCTATCGCCTCGGTATGTAGCGCTCGTTGTGCGTATGTTAACCCTAATAAATGGAGTGCATCAGCATTGGCTGGGTCGCGCGCGAGTATGGCGCGATAGAGGCGCTCTGCCTCCGACAGGTTCTGTTGTCGGTGGTGACCAAGCGCCTGATCGATCATATTGGCAATTTTTGGCCCATTCGGACGGTTGGCAGCAGGGGAGGCGCTTCTTTTCTTTTTGCTGCTACGTGCTGCTATTTTTTGTTTGCGACTATTTTTGCTTGCCACGTGGTCGGCCCCTGAATTTTATTAAAATTAATGACTTACATTTATGTTGTCTATATCGGCGGGTTGTCGAGTGTGTAATAGTTTTAAGGTTGTGGTGGTTTACTGACTAGATGTTAGCTAATGGTGATGATGTCAGCAAGTGATTAATAACTAATTGATATTAATATTAATTTAATTGCTCGCGACGGTCTGGCTATAGGGCAGGAACGTCAGTTTGTGCTAAAGATTATCTATGATTTTCCGATAACATCACTGGGAGCGGTAAATACTTTTTTTGATAAGTATATCCGCTAAAGATAAACCTTAAGTCCCGGTGCCGGGCTGATGAACGGCGCACCCCCTGCAGAGCAGGGCTAGCTGTACCTTCATAAGTACGCTGGGGCTATTAAGGAGAAGAAAATGCCACAAGTCATTAATACCAATGTTGCGTCGTTGAATTCGCAACGTAACCTCAATAGTACCCAATCTCAATTAAGTGTATCGCTACAGCGTCTTTCATCTGGTTTGCGCATTAACAGTGCCAAGGATGATGCTGCTGGACTCGCGATTTCAGAACGATTTACCACCCAGATTCGTGGTCTCAACCAGGCGACACGTAACGCCAATGATGCTATTTCACTGGCACAGACCGCTGAGGGTGCGCTGGGTGAGTACGGCAACATTCTGCAACGTGTACGCGAGCTGGCGATTCAGTCTGCCAATGCCACCAACTCTTCTTCAGATCGTCAGGCACTGAACAACGAGTCACAGCAGCTGATCGCAGAGATGACCCGTATCTCGTCACAAACCCAGTTTAACGGTCAGGCCATACTGGACGGCTCATTTTCAGCCGCTCAATTTCAGGTGGGTGCCAATGCTAACCAGACCATTTCAGTGACCATCGGCGATGCCTCAACCGATGCGCTGGGTGCCTTCACCTTTAATAATTCGCAACAGGCGGTTTCGGGTACTGCACTAGCCGCGGGTGATCTGACAATTAATAATGTGGATGTGGGTACATCTGCCAGTGGTTCGGCACAAGATATCGCTACTGCGATCAATTCGGTATCGAATGAAACCGCTGTATCGGCGACCGCCAGTACTACATTTGAACCTGCGGGTGCGCCAACAGCCGGTGTACAGTTGACCACGGGGGACCTCGTGATTAACGGCACTGCCATTGGTGGTACTTCGCTCAATTATGATGTGGCGGCACAAGGAGCATCGATTGCGACGCAGATCAATTCTGTCTCCAATACCACAGGTGTCACGGCGACGGCGAATACCTCTACGGGTGCGATTACATTGGCCTCTGATACCGGGCGCTCAATCAGCCTTACCTCCAATAATGGTGCGGCAGGGGCAACTCGTGTTGAGAATGCGACAGGAATGAACCTTTCAACCACCTCACTGACCAATCTTGCGACCAATGATGTGACAGTCAATGGAACATTTGGTGACAGCACCGCCACCCTCACCTTTGCTAATGTTGCAGATGCTGAAACATTTACAGTGGGTAGTGCGACATTTACCTTTGATAGCAGTGGTACTGCTACGGGTGGTTCTTCGAATGCTTATACTGTGGGTGATAGCTACACAGATCAGGCTTCGTTACAGACAGAAGTATTACAGGCGATTAACCTGGCGAGAACCAATGGTGATCTGGACATTGATGCGACTGCGGCTTTTGCTGGCGCTGATCTTACGGTTACTTCGAATGTACTGGGTGTTGAAACCGCTGCTGATTATGTGATTACAGATGGTGGTGGTGGTGGTTTTGGTGCAGCAACGACCAATGCGGGCACCGGTATTGCTGAGGGTGATACCCTGCAGGTGGGCGGTCAAACTTACACTTTTACCGTGGGTGATAGTACAGGTAACAATATTGACCTGGTTCAGGCATCGACCACCACACTAGCATCAGCGATTGCTGGTGATATCACGACCCATTCGGGCGCAACTCCACCTACCACCAATATTACAGCCTCAAATACAGCGAATGTGGTTAATATATCTGCGGTTGCATATGGCACCTCTGGTAATACCCATGTTGATGCTACAAATGGAAGTGCAGTTGCAGCTGGTAAGCTGGTTGAAAGTATTACGGCAACCACTGATGGTGCGGTGAACACCGTCGCGGCTGATGTCACTCGTCACGGTACGTTAGAGTTGACTTCATCTGAGACCTTTCAGATTGCTGGTAATAATGCGGGTAACGCTGGGTTGGCCACAGCTTCTGTGACGCTGTCAGCGGTTAATACTGTCGATATCTCATCGGTCACGGGTGCAAACACCGCTATTGGTTTGATCGATGGTGCACTGGATCAGGTGAACAGCTTGCGTTCTGAGCTGGGTGCGATTCAAAATCGTTTCGAATCGACTATTAGTAACCTGCAAGGTACCACTGAGAATCTGAGCGCTGCGCGTTCACGTATTCAGGACACAGACTATGCGGCAGAAACGGCGGCACTGACGCGTGCGCAAATTCTGCAACAGGCGGGTGTCTCTATCCTGTCGCAGGCAAACTCATTGCCACAGCTGGTATTGTCACTGTTGCAATAAGTGTAAATGGAGCCGGTTCGGGGCGCATGCCCCGAGCCATTTCCTGAGAAGTTTTATGTTAACTATAGGAGGTTGAAGTCATGTCTATTGACCTAAATGCCAGGGTCACAACGGATGTGGTGCATTCCTCAAATCAGTCAAGGGCAGTTGTGGCGCCACCTAGTACCAAAGCACCTACTGTGCAGTTGATCGGCAGTGAGCGGCAAACTGAGGCTGCAAGCGGTAACCAAATATTGCCTGCTATCGTAAATGAAGAACCAACAGCCGTTGCTGAAACGTCGAAACTCTCCGAGGCGGTAAGTCGCATGAGTGATCATGTGCAAAACATTCGTCGTGGTCTGGAGTTTGCAATTGATGATGAGCTGGATCGTACAGTAATTACTGTCTATGATATTGAATCAGAAGAAGTTATTCGACAGATCCCTTCCGAAGAGTTTCTTGAGCTTGTACGCCATTTCAATGAGGCAGGTAAGGCATCATTGATCAATGAAAAAGCTTGAGCCAAAATAATTTCCATGAAATTAGTTGAGCTGGTCTCAAAATTGCATTTTATATTTAATAAAGATAACGGTTGCCCCTCAATCTTAGGAGGAGCGGCTTAAACAGGTTGTTAATAACGAGGGTAGTATGGCTTCAATTTCTTCACCAGGTATAGGATCGGGATTGGATATCAATGCCCTGGTGACCTCGATTATCGATGCGGAAAGGGCACCTGCCAGTAATCGCCTTGATTTCAAAGAGGCCACCTTTCAAGCGCAATTGACAGCTTATGGCTCCCTTAAAGGGGCACTTTCCACTTTTCAAAGCACCCTGACAACACTCTCATTTACCAGTGCCTTTAAATCTGCATCTGCTGAGACTAATAATCTGGATGTATTGAGCGCTGATGTGAGTGATGCAGCAGCCGATTCAAGCTATAGCATCAAGGTAAATGAGTTGGCCCAGGCACATGCCCTGGTGACCACAGGCTTTACAAATACAAGCGATGTGGTAGGAACGGGAACACTGACCTTCAAATTAGGCACCACCGATTATGTAAAGGATGACCCTGATGCGATACCGCCTGTGGTCGAGGCTTATAATTCATTTACGCTCAATGCAGATAAACCGGCCGAAAGCCTCATTATTGATGAAACCAATAATACCCTTCAGGGTGTTCGTGATGCGGTGAACGGTGCGGATATGGGCGTTACTGCCAGTATTATTTATGATGGCTCTGCTTATCGTTTAACCTTTGCCTCTAAAGAGACCGGTGCTGATAATAGCCTGGAGGTGAGTGTCATCGATAGTGGTGACGGTGATACACATACCGATACCAATGGGCTGTCTCGCCTTGCGTTTAACAGTGGGGCTACAAATCTGGAGCAGACGTTAGAGGCGCGTGATGCGTCACTTACTATTAATGGACTGGCGGTTACTAGTGGTAACAACGTGGTACGCGAGGCGATTACTGGCGTTACGCTTAATCTCAAAGAGGCGCAGCTGGCAACGGATTCAGCAGTATCACTGGATGTGAAGCGCAGCAACAGTGTGGTCTCAAATTCAGTGTATAGTTTTGTTAATGAATATAACTCGTTGGTTGATACGGTTAATGACCTTTCAAGTTTTGATGCTGATACCAGCCGAGGTGGAATACTGCTTGGTGACAGTGTACTACGAGGAGTGACCAGTCAACTTCGGCGTGAGCTTAACGATACGATTGAGGGGTTGGGTGGCCCATTCCAGAGTTTGGTGGATATCGGTGTGAGTACGGACCGGGATGGTAAGCTATCTATTGATAATGAACGCCTTGATGCCGCGATTAGTAGTGACCCAGATGCAGTGGCTGCTCTGTTTGCAGTTGATGGGCAGACGGCTAACGATCAGGTGGTGTTTTCAGGATCAAGCAGTGCAACTAAACCGGGTGACTATCCAGTCAACATTACCCAAATTGCTACGCAAGGTACCTACACTGGAAGCGCATTTGGTTATGGCGGTTCCATTGTGATTGATGGAAGTAATGATGATCTTACTTTTTCCATTGATGGTATTTCGACAGGCACGATAACACTGACGAATAATACTTATACGGGTGCCTCTCTTGCGGGTGAGCTTCAGGCTCGGATTAATGGGGTTAAGGCACTGAAAGATGAAGGGGTCTCTGTCAACGTTAGTTTTGATGAGATTAATGAGGTGTTTTCGATCAGCTCTACTCGTTATGGCGATGCTTCTATAGTGAATATCTCATCGGTAGAGGGAAATGGGTATGGGCTTGCTGCTGGCAGTGGCATTGTTGGTGTCAATGTGGCTGGTACCATTGGTGGACAGGCCGCGACAGGTTCAGGTCGTGTGCTCAGTGGTAGTGTCAATGCCGAGGGACTGCAGATTGAGATTTTAGACAGCAATCTCGGAAGTCATGGGACTATCTCATTTTCGCGCGGAATCGCCGATAAATTAAATACTATGGTCGATTCGATGCTTTCATCAGGGGGGTCGCTTGATTCACGTATCGATGGTCTTGAAGGAAGAATAGAGGGATTAGGTGTCGATCGAGAGCAGCTTGCTCGTAGGATGTCTGCATTGGAAAGTAGAATGCGTACGCAATTTGTAGCGATGGACCTGTTGGTTGGGCAGTTGCAAAGTACCGGTAATTATTTGACCCAGCAGTTAGATAATTTACCTAAAATCGAGGTTAGATCTAGATAGCTCGGTTTAGTTAGTGATTTTATAAGTATGTTTAGGCGATAAAGAAGGGAGATCGCAGTATGAGTTTTTCAGGTAAACAGTCAGGGATGCAGCAATACAAAAAAATGAGCGTGCAAGGTGGCGTTGATAGTGCGACGCCGCATCGACTGATTCAGATGTTGATGGAAGGGGTACTGGAAAAGATCGCGACCGCAAAATATCATATGGAAAAAAATGAAACCGCCAAGAAAGGTGAAAATATAAGTGTAGCGATCTCGATCATTGATGGACTTCGAGTAAGCCTTGATAAACCTGCGGGTGGCGAGATTGCACAGAACCTGGATGATCTTTATGAGTATATGGGGCGCATCCTGTTGCAGGCGAATTTGAAAAATGATGTGAGCAAGCTCGATGAAGTTTCAAAATTACTGAATGAAATCAAGAGCGCATGGGATGCTATTCCTGATGAGGTCGTGCTTGATCATGCGAATAAAGTTAAAGGAGACGAAGATCAAGCAGCGTCGCATGGTGGTTAGGTCTGCCACTCATGTTCGCAACGAGTAGTACTATTCCTGTGGTCGACACAAAAACTATTCTTTCTACGGTAACAGATCGTAGTGCCCAGCTTGAACTGATCCAGGCACTGACGCACAAGATGCTGGAGATGGCTGGCCAACAGCAGTGGGAAAATGTGAGTAAGCTAGAAGTCGAGCGCAGTCATCTGATTTATTCCTTTTTTGAAACGAAGCCTTCGATGGAGGAGGCTGAACATGTGGCGAACACTATTTTAGAGGTGTTGGCAGTTGATAAAGAAATCATGGCGTTGAGTTCATCTGCACAGCAGGAAATTTTGAACAGTTCACAAAAGATCAATCGTGGTAAGCAGGCTTCGCAAGCGTATACCATGTCGAAGAAATAAATAGTGGTGCAGGTGAGTGGCTGTTGCTCGGTGAGGCGGAAATCCTGTATCGTTGATGGCTATGAATGTGAATGATGATAATCGCGAGCAGTTGGGCGAAGGCGTAATATATAAAGATGTCGTGCCGTTGGGGTGGCGTGATATCGATCGGGAAGAGCTGGAATTTTCTTATCTCAGCGTGCAGGATTCCAACGAAGAGGTGTTGCGTTTTATTACGACACTGGATGAGTTTCACGTTGATGGGCAGGATGAACCAGGTAATAGTTCCAGTCTGGATTTGAGTCGTATCGAATTCAAGCTTAATCTATTGCTGGATATGGTGACACAGCTGGTGATCCGTGAGACGTCCATGCCTGAATCGATGCCCATCACGCTTGGCTCTGCAGGGATTGAATGGGTTTCTGTGGCACCACCGAGTGAGGGTGCGCTGGTGGAGTTATCGCTCTATCTGCATCATAAATTTCCAAGGCCTTTTATCGTTATTGGCCAGGTATTGAGTGTGAAGACCATTGAGGGCGCCAGTGGAAAATATCTCATTCATCTGGCATACGAGGCTATGAGCGATGTGGTTCAATCAGGCCTTGAAAAGCTCATTTTCAGGCAGCATCGGCGCAGCATTGCTCAATCACGGCGTGTCTCTAGAGCAGGGGACGTCGATCCGAAATAGTTTGCCTGCGTATTGTGATTACAAACCTGCCAGAATATATAAAGCTTTTTTATATCAGTAAGTTGTAGTTTATTGACCCGCTACCTTGGGTATGTTATGTTTCTCGTGACAGTTTTTTGACGTACTGCTACTGTATTTTTAGTGGTGGTTGGACTTGCATAACTTATGCGTGGAACAATCGATTTGAGGGGAAGGTGAAATGGAGTCAGTCCTGGTTATTGATCCTGATGAAGGTGGTCACGAGGATTTAAAGGCAATTTTAGAGTTCATCGATTGTACCGATGTGACATTAACCACGCAGGATGAATGGAAGCCGACAACCTGTAATGCCGATGATGTCGGGGTGGTTATCGTGGCCGCATCGGTAAGTGAAAAACTTCCATCGCTAATGGAGGCCTTGAAGGCGTGGGGTGAGCATGTCCCCATCTTTTTGTTGATTGATAGTCGTGACAATCTTCAGCTACCAACAGAACTGGCCGCTGGGATTCTGGGATACATCAAATATCCAGTTAAATATCGTGACCTGACCGCTGCGATGCAGCAGGCACAAGTGTTTCGTGAAAGTCATACCAAGCGCCAGGGGGCACACTCGCCGGAATTATTTCGTAGTCTGGTGGGTAATAGTCGAGGTGTTCGTCAGGTCAGAAAGCAGATCGAACAGGTTGCAGGTTCAGATGCAACTGTGCTGATTCTGGGTGAATCGGGTACCGGTAAAGAGGTTGTCGCGCGTAATGTGCATTACCACTCCGAGCGCAGGGGAAAACCTTTTGTGCCGATTAATTGTGGTGCTATTCCATCAGAATTACTGGAGAGCGAGCTCTTTGGCCATGAAAAAGGGGCCTTTACCGGCGCGATTAGTGCGCGCCAGGGGCGTTTCGAGTTGGCCGAGGGTGGCACGCTGTTCCTTGATGAGATTGGTGATATGAGCGTGCAGATGCAGGTTAAACTGCTGCGCGTACTGCAAGAACGGACCTTTGAGCGTGTCGGCAGCAATAAGACTATTGAATCCAATGTGCGCATTGTCGCGGCGACTCACCGTAATCTGGAAGAGGCAATTAAAGATGGTAAATTCCGTGAGGACCTTTTTTATCGTTTGAATGTGTTTCCTATTGATATGCCCCCGTTACGTGAGCGTATTGAGGATGTACCTCTATTGGTTAATGAGCTGGTTAAACGACTTGAGCACGAAAAACGTGGTTCAGTGCGCCTGACTCAGGCGGCAGTGGTGGCTTTATGTCAGTATCACTGGCCTGGAAATGTACGCGAACTTGCCAATATGATCGAACGCCTGGTGATTATGCATCCCTATGGTGTGGTGGACGTGCATGATCTACCTCAGAAATTTCAGGTCGATATCGGTACCGATACCAGCGCGCTGACGGCGGCAATACAGGAGAATGCTATCTATGACACCGCCCCTGGTGCCGCTTCTATTGATCTTTTGGACACCCCAAGGTTGCCACAGGATGGGATTGATCTTAAAGAACATTTGAGTAATCTGGAGTATAACCTGATTAAGCAGGCACTGGATGATGCTGATGGTGTTGTCGCGCATGCTGCTAATCGTTTACGCCTGCGTCGTACAACACTCGTTGAGAAGTTACGTAAATATGGGCTGCAGCGCTCGGATGAAGCGACATAAATTTGACTGTCTATGCTTGTCAATTCTATAACCTATTGAATAAAAAGTAGTTAGTAAAGTCGGCATAGTTATTGCTCTTTGTGATACGAGGAATCTAATTCTTCGTGATTTTTTAAGAGGGCAGTATGGGTCAACAGAATGTAGGTAATACCGGAGAGTTAAAGCACGCCTTTAGTCTCTTTAATCAAGCCTCGGATCAACTGGTAAATAGCTATCGTGTTCTGGAAGATCGAGTGGGCCAGCTTACTGGCGAACTGGCAATAGAACGCAGTCGTCGTTTTTTTCGCGATACCGATAATGAGCAGATCATCAGGCGCTTTGAAGGTCTGCTGGATGCTTTGCCGGCTGCTGTGATCGTGCTGGACGGTGATGGTTATGTGCAGCAGTGCAATCGTGCAGCAATCGAGCTGATTGGTGGGCCTCTATTAAGCCGGTTATGGCGCGATGTGGTTTCCCAGGCTTTTCAGGCAACTTCTCAGGGGGATGATGTACCGTTGAAGGACGGCCGCATTGTCAATATTGCGACGCGCCCATCTGGCGATGCGCCTGGGCAAATTATTCTTTTAACTGATGTCACTGAGGCACGTGCGATGCAGGCACTGTTGAGCCGGCATCAGCGTCTTTCCGCGATGGGTGAAATGGTGGCTTCGATTGCGCATCAAATTCGCACGCCACTCGCTTCAGGTTTGCTTTACGCATCACACCTTAAGCGTGATGACCTGGATCAGGGAAGGCGTGCACGCTATGCAGCGCAAATTGTTTCTCGTCTCAAACATCTAGAACACCTCGTCAATGACATGTTGGTGTTTGCTCGCGGTGGAAACTTCAGCGCGGATCAGATAAAGATTCCAACACTCATGGATGAGTTGCAGCAGATGATGTTACCTCAATTAGAAGAAAGAGACTGTACGCTTGAGATCATTAACAGCGTTGATGTCAAGATCGCAGGACATCATGAGGCACTCTCTGCAGTACTACAAAATCTTGTTTCAAATGCTATTCAGGCTTGTGATGCCGACGATGATGAGTCTGCTACAGCAGATCAAACCGGTGGACGGATCGAAGTAGCGTGCCGCAATGTCACTGAAGATACGATTGATATTTATGTCAGCGATAATGGTCATGGTATTTCTGTAAATATGCAGGAGCGTATTTTTGAGCCTTTTTTTACCACGAAACCTCAAGGTACCGGATTGGGATTGGCAGTGGTTCAGGCGATTGTTCATGCCCATGATGGTGCGATCTGGATTGAGTCATCATCTATAGAACAGCATGGCGGTACGACGTTTGTGATACGTCTGCCACTAATCAAAGTTAGCGGTAATGGATAGTTTATGTGGTGTGGCTATGCCAGCACATCATTGTAACTATTTTTACAGGAAGGAGTTTATATGAGTTATTCAACAGTCCTTGTCGTTGAAGATGACAGTTCTCTGCGTGAAGCGTTATGTGACACCCTGGATTTGGCCGGATATGACGTCGCTACCGCAGAAAATGGTCGAGCCGCACTTAATGTGATGTCAACACAGGATATTGGCCTCGTTATCAGTGATGTGCAGATGAAACCGATGGATGGAAATGCGCTACTTAAAAAGATTAAGGCGGATAATCCTGAACTTCCAGTGTTGTTAATGACTGCGCACGGAAGCGTTCAAAATGCGGTTGAAGCGATGAGGGAAGGTGCCGCCGATTATCTGCTGAAGCCATTTGATGCCAATGCATTGATTGAAATGGTCGAGCGATATTTTTCAAATGAACATCATGAAACAGACGCGTTCATCGCTCATGATGATAAGAGCCTGGCGCTGCTACAGATGGCAAATCGTGTCGCGCAGAGTGACGCCACGGTGATGATTACTGGCGAAAGCGGTGTTGGTAAAGAGGTGTTGGCGCGTTATATACATCAGCATTCGAGTCGTGCCGATCAACCTTTTGTCGCGATTAATTGTGCGGCGATCCCCGAAAACATGTTGGAAGCGACACTATTTGGCTATGAAAAAGGCGCTTTTACTGGTGCTTATCAGGCGTCACCAGGGAAGTTTGAACAGGCACAGGGCGGCACGCTGTTGCTGGATGAGATTTCAGAGATGGATCTTGGACTGCAGGCAAAATTATTGCGCGTTTTACAGGAGCGTGAAGTGGAGCGGCTGGGTGGAAGAAAGCCTGTTTCATTAGATGTTCGTGTCCTGGCGACCTCTAATAGAAGAATGATGGAAGAGGTATCAGCACAACGTTTTCGTGAAGATCTATTTTATCGCCTGAATGTATTTCCTCTGTTTTTACCGCCACTGCGTGAGCGTCCGGCAGATATTCTGCCACTGGTGCAGCGCTTGATTGAAAATAACGCGGAGACAGGTGGGCGTCAACTACCTGAAATTTCCCAGGCAGCAAAAGAAAAGCTGCTTTCTCATTCCTGGCCAGGAAATGTGCGCGAGCTTGATAACATTATTCAGCGCGCCCTGATTTTGCATACTGGGCAAACGATTGAAATCGATGACTTACAGTTTGAAGCCGTTGATTCACCATCGACGTTGGCAGTGAGCAATGTTGGCACATTGTCGGAACAAACCTCAGTGGCAGAGCCTGCCCATCAGGAGAGTCTTAAATCTCATGAGCAGAATGTGATCCTTGAGACATTGCGTTTGATGAGTGGTAATAGAAAGTCAACGGCTGAAAAACTGGGAATCAGCCAGCGGACATTACGTTATAAACTGGCACGAATGAGAGAAGCGGGTATTGCCATTCAGGATGTGGGACAACGTGGATCGGAAATATATTGAAGTTGATGTGAGGAGGACGAGTGATGAGCGAAATCGATGTGAATTACCTGTTATCACAGCTGCGTAGTAATGCGCTTGAAGCTAAAGGTGTTGATCAGAATGTTAATGCCAATAATGCAGGACCAGATTTTTCTGCGCAGTTGAAAGATGCTATTAACCAGGTGAACTCTGTTCAGAAGGAATCTGGGCAGTTGAAAGAAGCCTTTACGATGGGTGATAAGAATGTTGATCTGGTCGATGTGATGGTTGCATCGCAGAAGGCAAATGTTTCGTTTCAGGCGATGGTTCAGGTGCGAAATAAACTAATTTCTGCCTATCAGGATGTGATGAGTATGCCGATCTAGCGAAGCTGGATCTGGATAACGTTAATACTGATTTAGTATTGAGAAAAAGAGACAATTATGGCACTGGTAAAGACTGATGATGTAGTACTTTCCTCTAGAGGATTTAACGGTTTATCGTTGTTGCGACAGCTCGGGTTGATGATAGGTCTGGCTGCAAGTATAGCCATTGGCGTTGCCATTGCGCAGTGGTCACAGGAGCCTGGTTACCGCATGCTGTATAGCAACCTTTCAGAGCAGGATTCTGGTGATATTGCAAATTCGTTACAGCAAGCGGCGATCCCATATAAGGTTGATACTCAGACCGGTGCGATTCTTGTCGCTGGTGATAGTGTGCATGAAGCACGCCTTAAACTGGCTTCAGAAGGTTTACCTCGAGGTGGTGGTGTTGGTTTTGAGATGCTGGATAAAGACCAGGGGTTTGGTGTTAGTCAGTTTATGGAAGGCGCACGTTATCAACGCGCATTAGAAGGTGAACTGGCACGGACGATTGGTTCATTGAATAATGTACGTAGCGCACGTGTTCATCTGGCAATTCCTAAGCAGAGTGCTTTTGCGCGTGATCGAAAAAAACCAAAGGCATCCGTTACCATAGATTTATTTGCTGGTCGTGTATTACAGGAAGGGCAGATAACAGCGATCAGTCATATGGTTGCTGCAAGTATACCGAGTCTTGAGGCAAGTGATGTAACGGTCATTGATCAAAAAGGACGTTTGTTGACCTCATCTGAATCATCCGCGGATATGCGAGTCAGCTCGACTCAATTTAATCACCGTAGACGCCTTGAGGAATACTATATTAAACGTATTGAAGGGATCCTGAGTCCAATCATGGGCGAAGGTGGTGTGCGTGCTCAGGTGTCAGCAGATATCGATTTTACTGTGACAGAGCAAACCCAGGAGAGCTTTAACCCGGACCTGCCTGCAGTTCGAAGTGAACAGACGCTTGAAGAACGGCGCACGGGTAGCCAGACGTTGAGCGGTGTACCCGGGAGTCTATCTAATCAACCGCCAGAGAATGCGAGTGTGGAGGCTGCATCCGGAGGGGATTCACGATCACCGATAAGTTCTACTATCAGAGCGACACGCAATTATGAACTTGATCGTACCATTAGCCATATTCGTAGTGGTGGTGGAGATATCAGGCGCCTTTCGGTTGCGGTAGTGCTGGATGATAAGCAGTCTGTTGATGATAATGGTGAGACAGTGCGCACGCCATTAACAGAAGATGAAATCGTGCGTATCACCAGTCTGGTGAAAGAGGCGATTGGTTTTAACGGGGTGCGTGGCGATAGCGTCAATGTGATTAACTCTTCGTTTACAGTGCCAGCAGAAGTTGAGCCGCTGCCAGAACCATCGTTTATGGAGACTCCAGGACTCTGGGATATTGCGAAGCAGGTGTTAGCGGGTGCTGTGATCTTCTTTTTATTGTTCGGTGTATTACGCCCGGTACTGAAAGAATTAGCCGCAAAAGGAGAAGTGATGCCTGCCCAGGTGATGATGTCAGGAGAAGGAGCGGTGGGTATACAGAACGATCAGCTGACGTTGAGTGGCGGAGCGGAGGGGCAGCCACAACCACAACAGAATTATGATAACAATTTGAGCACTGCTCGCACATTGGCGTCACAGGACCCTAAACGTGTGGCACAGGTTGTTAATAACTGGGTGGCAGCTGATGGCGGATAATAAACAAGATGACCTGACCGGTGTCGACAGGGCTGCGATCCTGTTAATGAGCCTTGGTGAGCAAGGTGCGTCAGAAGTACTGAAATATATCGGCCCAAAAGAAGTGCATAGTGTTAGTACTGCGATGTCAACATTGAAAAATATTTCAAAGGAACAGGCTGAAAATGTACTGGATGAGTTTTGTAAGAGCGCAGATAATGAAACCGCATTTGGAGTGGGTTCGGATGAATACCTGAAAAGCGTGTTGGTAAAAGCGTTGGGCGAAGATAAGGCGGGAAGTATTATTGATCGTGTATTGACGGGGACCAATTCATCCGGCCTGGAGCAGTTGAAGTGGATGGATCCTCGTGCTGTCATTGAGGTGATTCGCCTTGAGCACCCGCAAATTATATCGGTAGTTCTTTCATATCTTGATCCTGAGCAGGCTGCCGAAGTGATTGCTCTGTTGCCAGAAAAGGTGAGGCTGGATGTGTTGCTCAGAGTGGCGACACTTGATCGACTGCAACCCTCTGCACTTGATGAGTTGAATAATGTTATTGAAAAACAATTTAAAGGCAATACGGCGGTTAAATCCTCTAGCGTTGGTGGTATTAAGACTGCGGCAAATATTCTGAATTTTATGGATAGCGCTGAGGAAGGCATGATCATGGATCAAATTACCGAATTTGATACTGAACTTGGTGAGAGTATTCAGGATTTGATGTTTGTGTTTGCAGATCTATCAGAGATCGATGATCGTGGTATTCAGGCATTACTGCGCGAGGTTTCATCCGAGTCATTGGTGTTAGCGCTTAAAGGTTCTGAACCCGATATGCAGGCGAAAATATTCGACAATATGTCCAAGCGTGCGGCCGAAATGTTGCGGGATGATCTTGAGGCGCGAGGTCCTGTTAAATTGAGTGATGTGGAGGCCGCGCAGAAAGAGGTTCTTGCGATCGCAAGAAGAATGGCTGAGTCAGGCGATATTCAACTGGGTGGTAAGAGTTCCGACGAGTATGTCTAACCGAATTATTCTTTCCGAGGACTCAGAGGACTGCCCGCGTTGGAAGATTCCCAATGTGGGTGGGGCTGTTGGTGGTGCTCAGCAGGCGCACACTGAACCAACACAAAAAGAGATTGAACAGCGTCGCCAGCAAGGTTATGAGGAAGGTTTTGCACAGGGAAAACAGGAAGGGATTGCTGCGGGGCAGGCGAACCTCAAGCAACAGGCACAGCAGCTGACACAGGTCATTGGGCAGCTGTCACAACCCCTGGAAGCGCTTGATGATGAGGTTGTCAATGAGCTTGTCATCCTGGCAACGACCATTGCGAAACATATGGTGCGTCGAGAGATAAAAACAAACCCGGGTGAGATTGTTGCTGTGGTGCGAGAGGCAGTCGCTATTCTACCGACGACATCGCGTACTATTAAAATATTTTTGCATCCTGAGGATGCCGAGTTACTCAGGCAGTCGCTGTCGATTTCAGAACAGGGCGCATGGGAGTTGGTAGAGGATCCATCGTTGACTCGGGGTGGTTGTCGTCTTGAGACTGAGAATGCACAGCTGGACGCCTCAATTGAGACACGTCTGGCAGCGGTCGTCGCGGAGTTGATGGGCGGAGAGCGTGCACGTGATAGCGAGGGCAGTGTGGATCATGCATCCTCGTAGCAACATCTGGAAAAAACGGATTGAGACCTGTCGTGATAAGTTGGGCGAGCCGCCCGCATTGGTCGTTGAAGGGAAGTTGACGCGGATGGTGGGGTTGACGCTTGAGGCAGTAGGCTGCCAGGTTGCGGTAGGTGGTCGTTGTTTGATTAGCAGTATCAGTTCCGCGCCGATCGAGGCAGAAGTAGTAGGGTTTTCTGGTGACAAAACTTATCTCATGCCAAGTGGTGATGTTCAGGGAATTGTCCCCAATGCCAAAGTAATACCCTCGACACAGGCCTATGAGGCACTGGTGGGTAAAGACCTGCTAGGGCGCGTTGTAGATGGCGCCGGTAACCCACTTGATGATAAGGGACCGCTGCTCGCCGAGAGCCGCGTACCGTTGAGTGCTCGTCCGATGAACCCGCTAAGTCGTCCGCCTATTCGAGAGCCACTCGATGTCGGGGTGAGGGCGATCAATACCTTATTAACGGTTGGCCGTGGTCAGCGCCTGGGGTTGTTTGCAGGCAGTGGTGTGGGTAAGAGTGTATTGCTTGGCATGATGACGCGCTATACCAATGCCGATGTGGTAGTGGTGGGTTTGATTGGTGAACGAGGTCGTGAGGTAAAGGAGTTTACTGATACCATATTAGGCCCTGAGGGTTTAGCACGTGCCGTGGTCGTGGCAACGCCGGCTGACAATCCACCGCTGATGCGGATGCATGGCGCGATGTTGGCGACCAGCATTGCCGAGTATTTTCGTGATCAGGGAAAGCGGGTGTTGTTATTAATGGATTCTTTGACACGCTATGCGCAGGCGCAGCGTGAGATCGCGCTGGCGATTGGCGAGCCACCTGCAACCAAAGGGTATCCACCCTCTGTGTTTGCCAAATTACCGCAACTGGTGGAGCGTGCGGGTACCAGCGAAAATGGTGGCTCGATTACCGCTTTTTATACAGTATTGACCGAGGGGGATGACCAGCAGGATCCGATTGCCGATGCTGCGCGCGCCATTCTCGATGGTCATTTTGTGTTATCGCGTAAGCTCGCGGATGCAGGGCACTACCCTGCAATCGATATCGAGGCATCGATCAGTCGTGTGATGACTGAGATCACCACCGAGCCTCATCAACAGGAGATTCGTCGCTTCAAGCAACTTTATTCCTGTTATCAACAAAACCGTGATTTGATCAATGTCGGTGCCTATACGCGAGGCAGTGACCCCGAGGTGGATGAGGCGATTGAGTTCTATCCTCACTTGAGAGCGTTTTTGCAGCAAAATATTTCGGAGTCAGTCAATTTGCAAAGTGGTATGCAGCAGTTAACGGCGCTTGTGAATAGACCGATGGCAGCGACCAATGTTGTCCTTTCTGATCAATAGTCGATTCATTGAGGCGGTAGCTTGAAGTCTCGACGTCTGCAGCCGGTTATCAAAATTGCGAAAGAACGTGAGGACGATGCAGCGTTAGCGTTGAGTGAGTACCGCAAGGTTGTGGATCAGCATGAGGCTAAGTTAATCGAGTTGCGCCACTATCATGATGAATATATACAGCGGCTGAATGAAGCTGGACGTGGTGGGATGAATATTGCACAGATCAATGACTACCGCAGTTTCATCGCTCGCCTGGCCGTGGCGGTTAAGCAGCAAGAGGCGTTATTGCTGGAGTGCCAGCAGCAGCTAAAAGAGAAAAACAAGGCATGGATACAGACGCGCGGACGTCATCAGGCGCTGGATAAAGTTATCGACCGTTATCAGCAACAGGAACAAGAAGTGCGTGATAAGCGCGAGCAGGCTGAAAGCGATGAGCGCTCGCAACATATGGGGCGAAATAAATCCTCTGAATAAACATGGAGCATCAATACGCTAGTAACGCTTTTTACCTATTGGCATGTCCATTGCATTGTATCTTGTGACACAAATTTTAATTTGATTGATATAGGAGTCGCGAGAACACTATTATGCAGGGCTTGATTACCACTTTATCACCAGGACTTAGTGCTACAGATGGGGCTGCGCAGGCTTCAAATGGCCTGGGCAGTAGTGCTAATGGTGTTTCATCAGGTTCCCAGGGTTCTTCTCCTCTCTTTTCAAATCTGCTCACGTCGGCAGCTCAGTCTGATCAGGTTCAGTTCAAATCTCAGTTGTTAAGTGCCTTTGCTGGACAAGCGTTGCCACCTGAGGGGCAATTATTGCCGCTTGGTGACTCATCAGGGCTGATTAATCAGGATGTCAGTGGCTTGTTAAACGCTAATGAACTGAAAAATTCATTAGCGAAACGAACAGCTGAAGGCGATGACACACTCACTATTGATATTGACGTCAACATGCAGCCAGTTGTTTCACCCTCTGTTGTGGCCAATGATGCAATGCGCGCGCAGAATTTACCTGCTCAACTGGCTGGTGCTGGTGCTGGTGCTGCTTCGCAGTTGGCAGGGCAAGGACACAGCAAGTTACAACAGGATATATTGATGAGACAGTTGGCAATGGCTCCGATAGAAGAGGCAGAAGGTGGTCTTTCTAGCGTGCGTTTAACCTCACAATTAGAGAATGCACCGCTGCTGGGTAGTAGTGTTCAGCTTTCAAATATGTTGCGAGACGCGATGTTACTGAAGCAGCGGCCAACGACAGGCAGTGGTAGCGAAAGTAAAATAGGTGATTCTTTTGGTAGCGCAATGGGTAATTTGAGCGCGTTATCCACTGATGCAAAGAGTGGTAGTGATACAAAGCCCTTGATGCAGGCCTCGATTAATACCCCTTTCTCACAACAGGCCGGTTGGGGCGAAGAGGTAGGTAGTCGAGTTAAATGGATGGTCAATAGTCAGGTGCAGTCTGCCGAGTTGAAGATGAACCCCGCTCATCTTGGTCCGGTTGAGGTGAAGATTAGCGTGCAGAATGACCAGACGACTATTCACTTTACAGCTCAAAATGGAGCGGTGCGTGAAGCACTGGATAGTGCCATGCCGAGATTGCGTGAAATGTTGGGCGATAACGGCGTGAATCTCGCCGATGTTGATGTCTCTGATCAATCCTTTGCCCAGCAGCA
>CALZMY010000079.1 GCA_945788675.1 uncultured Gammaproteobacteria bacterium
CTACAAGCACACCCAGATGCAGAATGTGTTTGGCATCAACATGGTTGCGTTGATCGATGGTCAACCGAAGCTGCTGAATCTGAAACAGATACTGGAGGCGTTCATCCGTCATCGCCGTGAGGTGGTCACACGTCGCACGGTGTTCGAGCTACGCAAGGCGCGTGATCGTGCCCATATCCTCGAGGGCCTTGCCGTTGCACTGTCCAATATCGATGAGATTATTGCGCTGATCAAAGCGGCACCAAATCCGGCTGAGGCGAAGATTGGTCTGGTAGCAAAGTGCTGGCGTCCCGGTGCGGTACGCGACATGCTCGATCGCGCGCAGGATGCGGCAGCACGTCCTGAAGAGCTGGCGGCAGAATATGGCCTCAGTGACGAAGGCTATCGTCTTTCGCCGACGCAGGCGCAGGCGATTCTTGACCTGCGACTGCACCGCCTGACAGGGCTTGAGCAGGACAAAATAATAAAAGAATACAAAGAGATACTGGATGTAATTGCGGAGTTACTGGAGATTTTGACTAATCCAGATCGACTCATGCAGGTGATCCGTGATGAGCTTACTGAGGTGCGTGACCAGTACGGCGATGGACGTCGTACCGAGATCCTCGCATCGTCGCACGATCTGACGCTGGAAGATCTGATTAGTGAAGAAGATGTCGTTGTGACGTTGTCTCATGGTGGTTATGTCAAGGCGCAGTCGCTCGATATGTACCAGGCGCAGAAGCGTGGTGGTCGCGGTAAGTCGGCGACCAGCATGAAAGATGAAGACTTCATCGACAAGTTGATCATCGCTAATACCCACGACACGATTCTCTGTTTCTCGAGTCGTGGCAAGGTTTACTGGAAGAAGGTCTACGAGCTGCCGCAGGCGAGCCGCACCGCGCGCGGTAAGCCGATCATCAATCTGTTGCCGCTGGAAGAGGGCGAGCGCATCAATGCGATGCTGCCGGTGCCTGACTACGATGCGAATAAATTTGTGTTGATGGCCACCAGCAGTGGTGTGGTTAAAAAGACTCCGCTGCCAGATTTCTCACGTCCACGTTCGAACGGCATCATCGCGCTTGAGTTACGAGAAGATGACTGCCTGATTGGTGTCGACATTACCGATGGCACAAGAGATGTGATGTTGATGACCAGTGCCGGTAAGGCGATCCGCTTTAACGAAGAGGCGGTGCGTCCGATGGGTCGTACCGCTCGCGGCGTGCGCGGTATTAAACTGGCACCGGGGCAGACGGCGATCTCGCTGATCATCGTCGATGAAGGGAGTGTGCTGAGCGTGACCGAGAAGGGCTACGGCAAGCGCACCTCGTTTGACGACTATCCTGTTCATGGTCGTGGCGGGCAGGGGGTGATCTCGATTCAGACTTCGTCGCGCAACGGTAATGTGGTGGGTGCTTGTCTGGTACTCGATGATGATGAGCTGATGTTGATCACCAATGGTGGCACGCTGGTACGAACCCGTGTGAATGAGGTCTCAGTGCTTGGGCGAAATACCCAGGGCGTGCGCCTGATTCGCCTGAGTGAAGATGAAAAGCTGGTGGGACTGGATCGGATCGCAAGCCTCTCTGCTGATGATGTTGAGGGTGCTGCTGATGTGGATGACGCGGCAGATGATGATGCGTCATAAGCTCCCAGTGAAGATGAATAACTATTTGTAACTAGCTGATTTAAAAAGATACGATTTTAAGGAAGTAACGATGTCACGTATTTACAATTTTAGTGCAGGGCCCGCATGTTTGCCTGAGGCGGTGTTACAGCAGGCGCAGCAGGAGATGACCGACTGGCAGGGCTCCGGCATGTCAGTGATGGAGATGAGCCATCGCGGTAAGGAGTTCATGTCGATCGCGGCGCAGGCAGAGGCAGACCTGCGCGAGTTGATGGCAATCCCAGATAACTATAAGGTGCTGTTTCTGCAGGGTGGTGCTAGCGCACAATTTTCGAATGTGCCCGTCAACTTGCTGCGTGGTAAAAAGAGCGCGGACTATATCTACACCGGACAGTGGTCAAAAAAGGCGATTGCTGAGGCAAAGCGTTTTTGTGATGTCAACGTGGCGGCGAGTGCTGAAGCGAGCAATTTCAGTGTGTTACCGGCACAATCTGAATGGCAGCTTAACAGTGATGCAGCGTATGTGCACTACACCCCCAATGAAACCATTGGCGGACTGGAGTTCCACTGGACCCCTGAGAGCGGCGATGTGCCGTTAGTGGCGGACCTGTCATCGACGATTTTATCGCGTCCGATCGATGTGTCGAAATTTGGTGTGATCTACGCTGGTGCGCAGAAGAACATCGGCCCTGCTGGATTGACCGTGGTGATCGTGCGTGATGACCTGATCGGTGAAGCCGTGCCGGGCATGCCGGTGTTGTGTGATTACAAAATCATGGCGGATAACGACTCGATGTACAATACGCCACCGACCTATGGCTGGTATCTGGCCGGGCTGGTATTTGCATGGTTAAAGAAGAATGGCGGCCTGAGTGCGATGGCCGAACTCAATGAGCGCAAAGCCGGCAAGCTCTACGGCGCGATAGATGGTTCCGACTTCTATGCCAATCCAATCGACCTGAATTGTCGTTCGTGGATGAACGTGCCGTTTACACTCGCAAATGATGAACTTGATGCTACCTTCCTTAGCGAAGCGAAGGCGGTGGGACTGGTGACGCTCAAGGGCCACCGTTCCGTCGGTGGCATGCGTGCCAGTATCTACAATGCGATGCCGGAGGCGGGTGTCGATGCGCTGATCAGTTTTATGGCTGATTTCGAAAAACGTAACGGATAGGTCGCTGCTACGATGTTTAAAATCCAGACGCTCAATAACATCTCCGATCTTGGCCTGAATCGTCTACCGAAAGGCCAGTATAAGGTTGATGATGAGATCAGTGAGCCGGATGCCATTCTGGTTCGCTCTGCCAAAATGCACGATATGGCGTTGCCAGCGTCGCTCAAGGCAATTGGCCGTGCCGGTGCCGGGGTTAACAATATCCCGGTAGGTGCAATGACTGAACGTGGCGTGGCGGTGTTTAATGCGCCGGGTGCCAACGCCAACGCGGTAAAGGAGCTGGTACTGGCTGGCATGCTGCTGGCGAGCCGTAACATCTGCCAGGCGTGGGACTACGCACGCAACCTCGAAGGCGATGATGCGACGATCCACAAGATGGTTGAGGCGGGCAAAAAAGATTATGTCGGTTTTGAGCTGCCGGGGCGCACCCTTGGTGTGGTGGGGCTCGGGGCGATCGGTGTGCAGGTGACCAATGCGGCGCTGAAACTTGGTATGAATGTGGTCGGTTACGATCCTAGTATCACGGTACGCAGCGCATGGCGCCTGTCTGCCGAGGCAAAACAGGTGCACAGTATCGAAGAGCTATTGTCACAGGTTGATTATGTCTCGTTTCATGTGCCGTTGATCGATGCTACGCGTCATATGATCAATGCCGAACGCATTAAACTGATGAAAGAGAATGCGGTGGTGTTGAACTTCTCGCGTGACGGGATCGTCGATGATGCGGCGGTGTGCGATGCGATTGAGGCGGGCAAGCTCTATGCCTATGTGTGTGATTACGCCAGTAACACATTGAAGCGTCACGCGCGCGTCATCACGCTGCCACATATCGGCGCGTCGACCGCTGAAGCGGAAGATAACTGTGCGGTGATGGTAGCGGACCAGATTCGTGATTATCTGGAGAACGGCAATATTGTCAACTCGGTCAACTTTCCTGAGGTGGTGATGCCGCGTACTAACGGTTCACGCATCGCGATCGTCAACTCCAATGTGCCCAATATGGTGGGACAGATCTCGACTGCGATGGCCGATGCGAGTCTCAATATCATCGACCTGCTGAACAAGTCGCAGGGCGATATCGCCTATACACTGGCTGATGTTGAGGGTGAAATATCCGCCGATGTGATCGACAGGATCAAGGCGACCGACGGTGTAGTGTGTGTGCGGACGCTTTAAAAACTTATTTAATTGCGTATTGACCTGTTATGAAAGATGAGAGTGGCCTGCAAACGGTACGCGCACGGATCGATGAGATCGATGAGAAGATCCAGGCGCTGATCACCGAGCGTGCGAGGTGCGCGCAGGAAGTGGCACGCCAGAAGGGTAGCGGTGCCGATGTGGTCTATTACCGCCCGGAGCGTGAGGCGCAGGTGCTGCGTACCGTGATGGCGCGGAATGAAGGGCCGCTGGATGATGAGACGATGGCGCGTCACTTTAGAGAGATCATGTCGTCGTGTCTTGCATTGCAGTACCCGATGAAGATCGCTTTCCTCGGCCCGGAAGGGACCTTTACCCAGGCGGCGGCCACCAAACATTTTGGTAGCGCGGTGACAACGGTGCCGCTGACGGCGATCGATGAGATCTTTCGCGAGGTTGAATCGGGCAGTGCTCATTATGGGGTGGTGCCGGTGGAGAACTCTACCGAAGGGGTGGTCAATCATACGCTCGATATGTTTCTCAACTCACCGCTAAAGATCTGTGGTGAAGTGGAGCTGCGTATTCATCATAACCTGCTGAGTAAGGCGAATGAGCTCTCTGAGGTCACGAAGCTCTACGTCCATTATCAGGCGCACGCGCAGTGTCGCGAGTGGCTGGATGGCAATCTTGCAGGCGTGGCGTGGGAGGTGGTTAGCAGCAATGCGGAAGCGGCCCGCTGTGCAGCCGAAGAGACAGGTGCGGCGGCGATTGCCGGCGAGGTGGCGGCCGAGATCTACGGACTCGGGATAGTGGCGAGAAATATTGAAGATGAACCGGATAACACCACGCGCTTTCTGGTGATCGGCAATAACGCCTCTCAGCCGAGCGGCAAGGATAAAACCTCGCTGCTGCTGTCGACGGCCAACAGTCCGGGTGCATTGCATAAGCTGTTGAAGGTGTTTGCTGATAACGGAATTTCGATGACGCGTATCGAATCACGTCCGTCGCGACGAGGTATGTGGGACTATGTCTTTTTTATCGATATCGAAGGACATGTGCAGGAGCCGACGGTAGCGAAGTCTCTGGAAACGCTGCGAGGGGATACCTATATAGTCAAGGTACTCGGTTCATATCCCAATGCAGTGCTGTGAAGCACAAGCGCTATTAATTATCGTTTCTGACATTAACAATTTAAGATTATTTTAAAACTAGGAAAAGCAACATGATCATCATCATGAACACCAGGGCTGCGGATGAAGAGGTAAGCGCAGTCGAACAGAAGTTGGCGCAGATGGGGCTGAGCTCCAATGTGTCGCGCGGTATCCAGCGCATCGTGATCGGCGCGATTGGTGACGAGCAGACCGTCGATCAGGAGGCGCTGGAGGCGCTGCGCGGCGTCGAGAAGGTGGTACGGGTGATGAAGCCGTATAAGATCGTGGCGCGTGAGTCGCACGAGAAAAATACCGTGATCGACGTCGCCGGGGTGCCGATTGGTGGCAATACCGTGCAGGTGATTGCAGGTCCCTGTTCGGTGGAGACCCCGGCACAGATGGCCGCCTCTGCCGAAGGCGTTGTCGCGGCTGGTTGTCGTCTGATGCGTGGAGGTGCATTTAAACCACGCACCAGCCCCTACTCTTTTCAGGGCGTAGGCGTGGATGGATTGACAATGTTCCGCGAGGCAGCGCAGCAGCATAACCTGCCAATCGTGACCGAGCTGATGGATGTGCGCATGCTCGATACCTTTCTTGAGAATAAGGTCGATGTGATACAGATCGGTACGCGAAATATGCAGAACTTCGATCTGCTCAAAGAGGTTGGCAGAACGCACGTACCAGTGATCCTGAAGCGCGGCATGAGTGCTACCATTTCTGAGTGGTTGATGTCGGCCGAGTATATCGCCGCCGGCGGCAACCACAACATCATTTTCTGCGAGCGCGGCGTACGTTCATTCGAGACTGCGTACCGTAATATGCTCGATGTCACCGCGATTCCGGTATTGAAGCGTGAGACCCACCTGCCGGTGATTGTCGACCCGAGCCATGCCGGTGGTAAGGCGTGGATGGTGCCGGAGCTGTCGCGTGCCGCGGTCGCGGCGGGTGCCGATGGCCTGCTGGTTGAGATGCACCCCTGTCCGCAGGATGCGTGGTGTGATGCCGACCAGGCGTTGAGTCCAACTGAGTTGTCGGCGTTGATGGTGGAGCTTGGCGGTATCGCCCGGGTGATTGGGCGCGATATCTAGTTCTGCGTCATAGCGTATGACTACTACAACTGCTGCTTTCTCCAGTAAACGATTAACGATTGTCGGTGTTGGTCTGATTGGTGGTTCACTGGCGCGCGCACTGCGTCGTGCTAATCAGTGCGATGAGATTGTAGGGTGTGGTCGCGATGAAGCGCACCTGCAAAAAGCCGTTGAACTGGGTGTGATCGACCGTTATGAGATGGATGTTGCGACGGCTGTAACGGGCGCGGATATGGTGGTGGTCGCGGTGCCGCTACGTGCGATGGTGTCTGTCTTAAGGGGGATGGTCGCCGGACTTTCGCCTGATGCTGTCATCACTGATGTTGGCAGTGCCAAAGGGTGTGTGGTCGAAGAGGCGCGCGCCATATTGGGTAGCAGGCTTTGTGATTTTGTGCCGGGGCATCCCATTGCGGGTACTGAGCAGAGTGGCGTGGAGGCCTCGTTTGCCGAGTTGTTTGATAATCGCGGAGTGATCCTGACGCCGCTTGAAGAGACAGACCCTGAAAAGTACGCGCGAGTGCGTGCGATGTGGGAAGCTGCCGGTGCCAATGTCACTGAGATGGCGGTGCTGCATCACGATGAGGTGTTGGCGGCGACCAGCCATCTGCCGCATCTGTTGGCCTTTTCTCTGGTCAACACCCTGGCGAGCCTCGATGAACGCAAGGAGATCTTTGATTTTGCGGCGGGTGGTTTCCGCGATTTCACCCGTATTGCCTCCAGTGATCCGGTGATGTGGCGGGATATCTGTCTGGAAAATCGTGATGCTGTGCTGGAGGTACTGCAACACTTTAACGCTGACCTCAGGCAGCTTGAGGATGCGGTACGGGACAACGACGGTGAGGCGGTGGTCAATGTCTTTACACGCGCCAAGGAGACCCGCGACCGTTTTTGCGGTTGAGCAATGAAATAACGGAAGGGTGGGCTTTGTCATCGCGAACAGAGTGACGCGATCTTACTGTTAGGGTTATGAGATTGCTTCGTCGTTCCACCCCTCGCAATGACGGCCTGTTAGCGTAATATTCCATAAATGATGGGTTGGGAATTTTAGATATGTCAGGTTCAGATTTAGTATTCAGGGTCTCTCCGGGTGGCCGCCTGCAAGGCGTGGTGCGCGTGGCGGGAGACAAGTCGATTTCACACCGTTCCATTATGCTCGGTTCACTGGCCAATGGTGTAACCGAGATCAGTGGTTTTCTCGAAGGTGACGATAGCCTTGCCACGCTGAACGCCTTTCGTGCCATGGGGGTAAAGATCGATGGCCCTCAGGATGGCAACGTTACGGTGCATGGTGTCGGTATGCATGGCCTCAAGGCACCGGCAGCGCCACTCGAGCTGGGTAATTCAGGGACCTCAATGCGTTTGCTGGCGGGGCTTTTGGCCGGACAGGCATTTGATGTCGAGATGGTGGGTGACAGTTCACTCAATTCGCGCCCGATGAAGCGTGTCAGTGTGCCGTTAGGTGATATGGGTGCTGTTGTTCAAGGGACTACAGCGGGCACGCCGCCACTCAGGATAAAGGGTGGGCAGGACCTGAAAGGGATTACATACAAAATGCCGATGGCGAGTGCACAGGTGAAGTCATCGCTACTGCTGGCAGGGCTTTATGCCGACGGTGAGACCTGTGTGACCGAGCCCGCGCCAACACGTGATCACACCGAACGCATGTTGCAGGGGTTCGGTTATGAGGTGCGTGTTGATGGCGACACCGCCTGCGTTACAGGTGGTGGTGAGTTGCACGCTACACGTATCGATGTGCCTGCTGACATATCGTCTGCAACCTTTTTTATGGTGGGGGC
>CALZMY010000080.1 GCA_945788675.1 uncultured Gammaproteobacteria bacterium
CAGGGCAAGACGCATTGAGCGCAGTGTACTTGCCGTACATAAGCGAAATGCAACAACGGCCTGCGGAATAATGGCCCCGTCCCTCCGGGTTGCGCCCCAAAATGGGCTATGCTGCGTTACTCGTCGTTCATTTGGAATAACCAAACCTCTCTCCTTGTGCCTTGCCTGGCCCATTTTGGGACAGCAACGCGACTTTATAATTAGTGTTAACAGGCCCAAGGCTTATCAACCGCTATTTTAGCGTAATTGGCACACTTTTTCAGCGCCTATCATAAAAATTAGAGTCGAAAGTCCTGTCCGAGGTAAACCTCGCGCACCTGCTTGTTTGCCAAAATATCATCAGGGGCACCCGCCGCTAACACCACACCTTCGCTCATAATATACGCTCGCCCACATATTCCCAATGTCTCTCTAACATTGTGATCGGTAATCAACACCCCAATCCCCTTATCGGTAAGAAAACGAATAATACGCTGAATATCAATAACAGAGATAGGATCAACACCTGCAAACGGTTCATCCAACAGGATAAATCGCGGGCTTGTCGCCAGCGTGCGTGCTATTTCGACACGCCGACGCTCACCCCCTGAGAGACTCATTCCAGGGTTATCCCGCAAATGGGTAATATGAAGCTCGCCCAGCAATTCATCCAGCTGTGCCAGCTGCTGGGCACGATTCAGATCGTCACGCGTCTCCAGGATCGCCAGGATATTTTGTGCCACCGTCAATTTGCGAAAGATTGACGCCTCCTGCGGCAGATAACCCACCCCCATCCTGGCGCGAATATGCATCGGATAGCTCGCCATGTCCTGTCCATCCAGCACAATACTCCCCTTATCACTCCCCACCAGCCCAACAATCATATAAAAACAGGTGGTCTTTCCCGCACCATTCGGCCCCAGTAGTCCCACCACTTCACCACTTGTAACCTCAAGCGAGACGTCCTTGACCACTTCCCGCGACTTATAACGCTTGGCAAGATTTGAAGCGATGAGTGCATGCATCAGAGACTACTGCCCACCCTTACTATCAATCTGTTTGACTTTATTTTTTTCACGCGGCTGAATCACGACCTGCACTCGCTCGCCGCCGCTGGCCGCCTTGCGTGCATTGACGATATCCGCATTGGCATCGTATTCGATATGGCTCCCAGAAAACTCATCTTCACCGCGCATCACATGGGCACTTCCCTTCAGCACGATATGCCCCTGCTGCGCATGGTAGTCAACCATGCGAGCCTTCGCCTTCAGCTCCCCTTTACCATCATCGAGCAATTGTCGGTAACTCACCCGATTACCTTCAGCCTCGAATCGCTGGAACTCTCCCGCAACACTATAAATGGTGACCTTGTCGGCAGTCATCTTGACCGACCCCTGCACGTAACTGACATGTCCCTGATAAATACTGACACCTTTGCCTTCATCGATAGTCAAACTGTCGGCTTCGATCTGAATCGGTTTTTCACGATCGGCGGTCAATGCAGCCGCGATGCCCGGCAACATAGAGAGCAGTAACAGAAAAATGCCACTAATGGCTTTGTGGTACATAGGTTCCCCGCACATTTGATAACAACTCCACGCGGCGTTTATTGAGATCCGCCCACATGCCCACCGCCGTGGTCTCCCCGCGATCATCCTTGATCGTGACCTCCGCCGCAGTCTCTGCATATTTATCACCTGGGCGCACTGTCAAATCCGAGGTAATCACCTGTAGCACCTGCACATCATCAGGGATCACCCGCAGGATAACCACCTTCCCCTGCAATATCACCGACTCACCACTGTTTAACACCAGACCTGCGTCGGCGCGAATATCCCAAAACTCTTTTTCATCGCGGTACACCACCAGATGCGGTTTCTCCAGTGTCGCACTGTCGTCATCCGGGTAGTGCAACAGATTATCCGCATCGAGCTTGTAAGCAGGTTGCCCCATGGCATTCAACGAAGTCGATACAAACTGTTCCATATAATAATCCGGCTCATGCCGGCCCTGATCAACTGTCGATTGCGATCCTGGTACTGAACTACTCTGCAGCCACCAGCTCAAAGCAGCCACTAACATCAACATCAGTGCAATCCACAGCCCCTTACCCAACGGAGGCCTCATTCGCGCACACCCGCTCGCTCAGCATAGCACTTTCAACATCATAGAATATGACTAGCGACTCGCCAGCGGATAACCCAGTGCTATCAGTTTCGCAATCAATACATCCCGTGCAAGCGCATCGCCCTGCACCTCAACCTCACCACTGCTGACATCTACAGCGACCTGCGACACCCCCTGAATCGTAGTCAAGCCTTCACGAATAGTGGCGGCACAGCCAGCGCACTTTACATGAGCGACCTTAAATTTCATCTCCTGCATCATATCCTCCAGCACACTACTTAGACAGCTGCCTGGTAAAGCATATACATGTAGCCACAATAAGCCGTCAGCAGCAGCCCTCCTTCAATACGATTAATCTTGCCATCTCGCCCGCGAAAACCATAGGCCATTAAAAACAACGCAATAGTCAAACCAATCATCATCGGGTAATCACGCGTCAGCACCCCGTCAGGCACGGCGGACGGATAGATCAGACCGGGTAACGCCATCACCCCCAGGATATTAAACATATTGGAGCCAATGATATTCCCTAACGCAAGCTCGTGCTCATTTTTAAGTGCGCTCATTACCGACGCTGCCAGTTCCGGCAGGCTGGTACCGATGGCAATAATCGTCAAACCGATAATGAGATCACTGACGCCAAAGGCACGTGCAATATTGACCGCGCCCCACACCAGCACATGAGAACTGGCAAACAGCACCACCATGCCCACCAGCAGCCAGATGATCGCGCGTAGCGTCGGCATCCCCTCCGGGATCTCAGCATCGAACTCACTCGACATTATGTCTTCGGTGTTGCGCTCCCGTAATCCCAGCCTGACAATCCAGAAGATCATCAGGAACATTCCCAGTAACAAAAACAGACCATCGCCCTGGCCAAGATTGCCATCCACCATTAACAGCAGCGCCAGCACCATCACCAGCAACAGGATTGGCAACTCACGCTTGATGATATCGGAATGAACCGTCAACGGTACCACCAGTGCGGTGACGCCAAGCACCAATGCAATGTTGGTGATATTAGAGCCCAGCGCATTACCGATCGAAATACCGGGACTGCCCTGATAAGCGGCCATCCCCGACACCAGCATCTCGGGAGCCGAGGTGCCAAAACCAACAATGGTCAATCCCACGATTAACGGCGACACGCCAAAGTTACGCGCCGTAGCGGAAGCCCCCAGCACAAAACGGTCAGCGCCCCACACCAACAGTATAAATCCAGCAATAACAGCAACAGATGAAAGCAACATACGATAATTATTCTATTAGTTTTAGGAATCTCAGCATTAATCTGAGATTATTTTATTCAATAAAGCAGCAACCGCTACCGTTCAAGGGTTACCGCGTAGTGCAGCACGATACCGATAAAGATCACTGCACCAAAAGTATTATTACTCAGAAAGGCACGAAAACAGAGCAGGATATCCCGATCACGCAGCAGGTATTGCTGATAGATGGCAGACAACACCGCCAACACCACACCCCCGTAATAAAACAGCCCCATTCCAAGCTGTTCACCCACAATCAATAACACCACAAAAAAGAGCGCCTGCATGATCCCGATGATGGCACGATCGGCCTCGCCAAACAGGATCGCGGTAGACTTCACCCCGATACGCAGATCATCGACTCGATCCACCATCGCATACATCGTGTCATAGGCTGTGGCCCACAATACCGTCGCGATAAACAGCAGCCACGCCTCATTAGGCACTTCTCCGGTCTGCGCCGCAAATACCATCGGCACCGCCCAGCCAAATGCCGCACCAAGATAGACCTGCGGCAGGTAGGTATAGCGCTTCATAAAGGGATAAGTGGCCGCCAAAAATGCTGCGACAAACGACATCATGATCGTCAGCATGTTCATCGTCAGCACCAGCGCAAAGGCGACCAGGCAAAGTGCGACAAACAGCACCAACGCCGCCTTTGGCGATATCTTGCCCGAGGTGATGGGCCGCTCACGGGTACGGCGCACCTGGGAATCGATCTCTCGATCGGCGTAATCGTTGATGACGCAGCCCGCGGCACGCATCAACACCACTCCGGCGACAAACACTATCA
>CALZMY010000081.1 GCA_945788675.1 uncultured Gammaproteobacteria bacterium
AAACGATGTTAGTACGCAAACGTAGCGGACGCAGGGCAGTCCGGGCAAAAGGAATCAGCTGTCGCGTAAGTGAGTGAATTATCGGCATGGACGCCGAATAATTTTTAGCGAAGTAGCGACACAATCGAGAGAGGTAATAAGCATGTACAGACTAATACGCTCACTTCTGTTTATCAGTTTACTGTATGGCATCGGAGCACCAGTCTGGGCCGGTAATGACAACTGGGAGTACAGAGTCGTCATCCTGCAAGGTGTCACCGCAGGTGGCACGATCAAAGAGATCACTAGTGGTGTCTCTGTCGATACCAAAAAAACTAAAGCGCTTAATGAGCTGGCTTCTGATGGGTGGGAAGTGGTAGCGGTACTTGGAACACTGGTAGCCGACCATGTAGTATATCTACGGCGAGAGGTAAACAGGTAATACATAACCTGGATAACCGATAAGATGAAAGACCTGTATGAATATCAGAAGAACATGATCTGGATAAAGGAATATCCAATCCATTATGCGGGTACCCGATTCAATTCAAGGATGACGATTATCCGCCTGGCGAATGGTGCGCTCTTCATCCACTCACCATGTGCAATAGATGAACAGACAAGAATTACAATCGAAAGACTGGGCAAGGTTGAGTTTATCGTAGCGCCCGGCTCATACCACTATCTATACGTATGTTCAGCCCAGCAGGCATTTCCTGAAGCGGAGACCTTTATCTGCCCGGGGATTGAAAGAAAGTGTCCGGAGATGGAATTCGACTGGCTATTAGGCGATAGGCCTGACAAACGATGGGAAGATGACTTTGACCAGGTGCTTGTCCGTGGAAACAGATACATATGGGAGGTCGCTTTTTACCACAGGACTACCCAGACACTGATACTGGTAGACCTGATTGAAAACTTCACCGACGAGACGGAAGATGTGAGCCTGACACTGGAACTGTGGTGGAAGATTGTTTTCAAGATGTGGGACAACCCGAAACCTGCGCCAGAGTATCAGTTAGGGTGGAAGGATCGGAAGGCAGCCAGCATCTCGTTAATGAAAATCCTGGAGTGGGATTTCGAAAGAATCATTATCTCTCATGGAGACCTGATTGAAGAAAATGCAAAGGAAGTGGCACTGCATGCCTGGCGACGACCCCTCGCATCAGGCGAAACGAATAACTAGGGAACCTCTGATTAATTGTCATTACGAGGAGTGAAGCAACGAAGTAATCTCCTAACTAGATGATTCTTATAGTACCGAGATTGCCGCGCTTCGCTCGTACCGCAAGGGCACTTTCTACGGTCGCCTGACAGATGATGTAATTAATCAGAGGTTCCCTAGCAACGTTTGAAACAAGGTGAGGTGATGCCATATGAAAATCAGCTTCTACGGTTACAACGCATTTCTGATCGAATCGAATGACAAAAAAATCGCCATCGACCCCGGCGCGCTGTTTTTCTACTTTTTCCGCTTCACAACGCTCATCCCGAAACCGGAATGGGAAAGCATCACCCACACGTTTATCACCCATGGCGATCCCGATCACTATTGGCATGCCGACAGAGTGGCAGAGGCCTCCGGTGCCCCGGTGATCTGCAACAAAACAATGATAAGAGAAATCGAGGGAAAGGCGCTAGCGCTCGGCCCTCGAGACAAAGGACTCGCCTTTACCACGCCCTTTAACAAGCTGCATACCCTCTCAGTTGATGAAACGATTCAACTCGATGAAATCTCTGTTACTGGAATAAAAACCACTCACGGCCCACTTACTCTTAAAATCGGTCCATTCTCTAAAACGGTAACCCCAGGACCGGAAGAGCGGGTTGGATGGGGGGCGATCGGATTTGATATCCAGCTCGATGGAAAACGTTTGATTAACCTTGGCGACACACTCCTCCATACAAAAGAGTGGGAGCACATCAACAATCCGGATGTTTTAATGATCCCCATTGGTGGCAAGGCGATTCATAACACCATGGATGAGAGAGAGGCCGTGGAGGCGGTAAAGATAATGCGCCCCAAACTTGTGATCCCCTGTCATTACAACTGCCCGGCATTTTTTACAAAAAAATATAATCCTGCTGATGACAGGATGTTTAAAACAGAAGTGGAAAAAACGGGGGCTAAATGCGTTATTTTACAATCAGGAGAATCAATAGCGATCTGAAGTCGTCTGCTCGCTTCACGCGCTATACAATCTCGAAAAAAGGGTCGGTGCCAAATGCGAATAATTATGATTTGTCACCGCCCCATTCCTGCTATTCTTTTGAAGTCGACGTTACAAAACTGGCCTGCATCACATGAAACTTATGTAGCTAAGTTTTCCCACCTTGTTTTGTTGATAATCTCAGATCAGTACGATAATCCGGGCGTCTGATGCAGGTAAGTATCATCGCTAAGCTGCTGTAACATAAAGTTTGCCACGTCCGCGCGTGGAATTTTAAGCGTGAGTTTTTTCTCGGCGGATGAAAATCCGTGCTTGTAATCCCCCATGGCTTGACCATCGGTGAATGAGGCTGGGCGCACAATGACCCAGTCGAGATTACTGCGCTTAACAATCGCCTCCTGGGTGACATGGTCTTTCAATACAAACCGCAGCAGTAGGCCGAACATTAGATATTTCCAGAAAAAGTCGAGGTTGGCCTCGCTATCACCGACGCCAAGGGTTGTTTGACAAATGAGACGCTTCACCTGGTGTTGCTCCATCGCTTGCACAATATGTTGTGTGCCTACTGAACGCACTTTGTCTGTCCGTTTTATTGAACCTAGTGACACTAACACCCCATCACACCCTTTTACCGCTGCGGCTACAGTCGCTGGGTCAAAGACGTCCCCGGGATAAAGCGACAGATTTGGATGCTCTACTTCCAAAGCGGCTGGATTGCGCGCAAATGCAGTGACCTGATGACCCTGCATCAACGCTTGATCGACGAGATGCCGCCCCATAGTTCCGGTTGCTCCAAAGATAATTAATTTCATCTTTTTCTCCTTAGTTTCATTGTTAAGCCTCACAGGATTTCACAACGGTACCCACTGACATAACCATCACCGCTCGGCCTTGAATTGATGACTTTTGACCATTAGTTTGAAACCTGCCCTGTTGTCATCTGGCTTAGTAATAGACAGGCAATAAGAAAGCAGATCGCTGCCGCTCCAGAACTCATTGCTCGAACATAG
>CALZMY010000082.1 GCA_945788675.1 uncultured Gammaproteobacteria bacterium
ATTGTGGAATCGCGATTGCGGCCAAAATACCGATAATGGCGACTACAATCATCAATTCAATCAGTGTAAAACCTTGTTGTGCCTTTTTCATAGTGTTCTCCTGAGTATATAAATGGTTTAGCTTTTCTGGCGTTGCTCTTACTCTCCATATACCGGAGATATGCTTGCCTCGCACATTAGTATCTGCATGCTCCATGCCAAACTTTAGTTTTTTGTTGTAGAAGGGTGGTTCTATCCATTTGGGTCTTTTTTTTGTGATGGTAGTCACAGAATAGCACTGATTTATACGAAGTTATGAATAATAAAATATATTATAAGATGAACGTATCGGTGCGCATTTTGAGCAGTTTATGATCAAGAAGCACAGTTGTTGTTGCTGTGAGAGATTCATAGTCCCAATTTTTTCATACGGTAACGCAGTGCGCCGAATGAGATGCCGAGCAGCTTGGCTGCGGCGGTTTTATTGTATCTGGCCTGCTCCAGTGCTTTTACGATGGTTTCCTTTTCGAAATCACCGAGCAGTGGGTCGAGTAGTTTATGGTCGCCTGAACCGGCTGTCGGTGGCGTCGCGCAATTAGTCTGTAGCTGGGATGTGCGAGAGATCAACTGTAGATCCTCTGCGCGGATATTGTTGTCTTCACACAGGGTCATGGCGCGTTCCAGGATATTTTCCAGTTCCCGTACATTCCCTGGAAAATCGTAGTTAAGCAGGGCTGTCAGTGCCTCATCATGTAGCGATGGCATGTCGCCCCCTTCATCGTGGGCAAGTCGCTCTAATATATGGGTGATGAGTAGCGGGATATCGTCAGATCGTTCTCTCAATGCCGGGATGTGGAGCTCGATGACGTTGATACGATAGAAAAGGTCCTCGCGGAACTTTCCTTCTTTGACGAGCTGCGCGAGGTCCTTGTGGGTGGCGCTGAGGATGCGCACATCGATGTTGATTTCCTTATGTTCTCCGATGGGGCGTACCGCTTTCTCCTGGATAGCGCGCAGTAGTTTGACCTGCATGTGGAGCGGCAGGTCGGCCACTTCATCGAGAAACAGCGTACCGCCATCGGCGGCCTGAAAGAGGCCGTCCTTGTTAGTGGTGGCGCCCGTAAAACTCCCTTTTTTGTGGCCAAAAAATTCGCTTTCCATCAGCGCTTCGGGAATTGCGCCACAGTTGACTGGTATAAAGTGTTTGTCTGCACGTGCGCTCTGTTCGTGAATCAGGCGTGCAGCGAGTTCTTTGCCGGTACCCGACTCGCCGTTAATATGCACCGGGGCCTGGCTACGCGCGAGTTTGGTGATCGTGGCACGTGTACTTTCAATAGCCCTGGATTCTCCAAGTAGTGTGAGCGCCGCTTCCTGTTTGGTCGTCTGGTTTTTGGGGCTGAGTTTTAGTGCAGTGGTGACCAACGTACGCAGCATGCCGAGGTCCACGGGTTTGGAGACAAAATCGAATGCCCCCGCCTTAAGCGCCAGTACCGCGGATTCCATGTTGCCGTGTGCGGTGATGACGGCCGAGGGGATCTCAGGGTGGCGATCCTGTATATACTGCACGAGGTCGATACCATTGCCGTCCGGGAGTTTCATGTCGGTGAGACAGAGATCGACATCGGGATGTTGCAGCAGCACCGCTTTGGCTGCCGTGACGGATGCTGCGGTATAACAGTCGATTCCCATGCGCAGCAGGGTGAGTTCCAGTAACTCGCGGATATCGGGTTCGTCATCGACCACAAGGGCGGTTGGCTGTATCATATTAAGTTACCTGTCGTCGTCTCGGGTCGGCAAAGGTGATGCGAAAGCAGCCACCGCCATCGGGGATTGAAATATAGTTAAGGTGGGCCTGATTAGACTCGCACAGCTCACGCGAGATATATAGTCCCAGTCCCGTGCCGTTTGTTGAAGTGGTGAAAAAGGGCTCAAAGATATGTTCGGCAAGTGCAGGATCGATGCCCTCGCCATTATCGATTACCTCAAGATAAGGGCTGTTCGACTCTTTGTTGAGCCCACCCTGTAGCCAAAGTTGTGGCGTTCCATTTTCGTCGCCATGTCGTAGTCCATTTTGACAGAGGTTGAATAAAATCTGGTGTAGCTGGCTAGCATCAAAGCGTACGATGTTGATCTCTTCAGTCAAGCTATAGTGTATTTGGGAGCGTAGTACATCTTCATTAAGGTAGAGGTCATCAATGAATGAGGCTAGCCATTGGTTGAGATCAATCTCCTCGGGGTTAGAGCGATCTCGTTTGTTGAGCTGCATGATATTTTCGATGATGGTGTTGACCCGCTGGGTATGCAGTTGAATGATCTCAGTGAGTCGAATTTCACTTTTGTCGAGTTGCGGTGCTTCGGCAAGCAGCTGTCCTGCGTGGCTGATAGCACCGAGTGGATTGCGGATCTCGTGGGCAATACTGGCGGTGAGGCGGCCGAGTGATGCCAGTTTTAGCTGTTGCGCCTGTTGGGCAACAGCCGCCATATCTTCGAGAAAAATTAGCATGCCGGCATCTTTTTTTTCATCCAGTCGAGCAAATCGCGGCTTGATGGTTGGTGTTGTTTCTGAAGACTTGAATGGCTGGGGCTCATCGTCTGGATGATATTGCCAGTGTTCTATCTGTAGCGTCAGGGAATCGGGTAGCTTGCTTAGTGTGCCGCTACTAGCCAGGGTTGTTGCCCCTAATAATTTACGCGCCGAGGCATTGATGAGGCGAATATTTTCATGTTGATCGATCACCAGGATGCCGGTCTGCATTCGTTGGATGATATATTCGGTCAGTTGTGCCATGTTGGCAAGGTCAACGCCGCGCTTTGCGGCGAGTGCTTCACTTTCTTTAAGGCGTTTGACTAATATTTGTGTAAGTATCGCGGTGGCGAAAAAGCTGGCACCCAGCAGGCCGGCCTGAGTATAGTTGGTATCCCATTGCGGCTCGCTCCATGATGTGTAGACCTGCTCTGAAAGCAGGGTGAGTGTCGCCACCGATGCGAGCACGATGGCCGTTCGTCCAGCGATCAACAGGCTGCCACCCGCCACGGCAATGACCACCAGAATTCCAAGACCACTCTTTACCCCCCCGCTAGCGTGCATTAACATGATAATGGCTGCGATATCGATGAGAATGTGGCAATAAACCTGTATTTCAAAGCGAGGGTGCTGTTTGATGATGGTGACGATACTCAGCAGGCTGAATATCAGATAGATGCTGCTGACGCCAAAGAATAACGAGAAGTTATCGGTGCCGAGCATATCTGGCAGGGCATTGGCCACGCACAGGAGTGTGGCTAAACCTGCAAGAATCAGGCGATAGATGTTGAGCAGTCGAAGTAATATCCACTGTGTATCAGAGCTGTCATTAAGAGCGTTAGGCGGCATGTGTGCTTAATCGAGATTCCTGAAGGGGGCTTGACTGGCTTGTTAAAGCGCTCATTAGCTTGATTACTTGATTAATCACGGCTTTCTATATTGCGCTTATTTTCATTGGCAATTGATCCCCTTCTCTTTTTATATTCCGCTCTGTATTAGTTATCGTCAGATGGGATGTTTTTATTAATTTCCAAGGAGTTGGCGATTTTTTGAGGTTTTGTTTGTGTTTTGTTGGTGTGCTCTGGTGATCGCATTTATCTGTTAATAGAGGTTATGCTGACGGTAGCCCTTGGTCATTTTGTCTTGTATCTTGTTTTTATGAGTAACGCTTTGATTTATCTCGCCTCCCAATCCCCGCGTCGAAGGGAGTTGTTGTTACAACTCGGGGTGACGCATAAAGTGATATCGATTGATATCGATGAGAGGCCACATGTCGATGAGCCTGCGGAGTTGTATGTCATCCGGATGGCGCTGGAGAAGGCGCGTGTGGGGCGGGCGAGTTTGACTGTTATCGACAGGCCGGTGCTGGGGGCGGATACCGCTGTGGTGGTCGATGGTGAAATTTTAGGTAAACCGCGAGATGAGGGGGATGCGCGCCGCATGCTACGGCGACTTTCTGGGCGGACGCATCTGGTGATCAGTGGGGTGGCGCTGGTGGGTGCGCTGACTGAAGAGAGTCGTCTGAGTGTGAGTCATGTCACCTTTCGTGATATCAGTGATGAAGAGGCTCATGCCTATTGGCAGAGTGGTGAGCCTGTGGATAAGGCGGGGGGGTATGGCATTCAGGGCCGCGCTGCGATGTTTATCGAGCGGTTGGAGGGGAGTTATTCTGGGGTGATGGGATTACCGCTGTTTGAAACGGCGGCCTTACTGCGTGATTTTGGTGTTCAGCTTCCTATTGTGGGTGTCAATCGTACCGAATAGTGGTCTAATCCTTGATATAGCTAGGGTTTAGTCATGTTTGTTGGGCTCAAAAGGGGTAAACTCTGTTGGTTACATATATATAGTTAGCTGTTTTGATGGAAAAATAATCAATGAGTGATGAGATTCTGGTGAATGTGACGCCGCAGGAGACGCGGGTGGCGGTGGTGGAAAATGGCCTGTTGCAAGAAGTTTATATCGAGCGCACCTGTAAACGCGGTCTGGTGGGAAATATTTATCAGGGAAAAGTGAGCCGTGTGTTGCCAGGGATGCAGGCGGCATTTATCGATATCGGACTTGATCGCACTGCTTTTTTACATGTCTCTGATATCCAGCTGCCACAGAATGAAAACTTTGACGATGGCAATGGAAATGGTGGTGCGAATCCGGAGGCGGCGATCGAATCACTGCTGCATGATGGCCAGAAGGTGATGGTTCAGGTGATTAAAGACCCGCTGGGTAGCAAGGGGGCGCGTTTGACGATGCAGATCAGTATACCTTCGCGTTATCTTGTCTTTATGCCCGCGATGAATCATATCGGCATTTCGCAAAAGATCGAGGATGAAGCGGAGCGTTTGCGGCTGCGTTCAATTCTTGAGGGCGGCGTGGGGGACGCAGGTGGCGGTTATATCGCCCGTACCGCTGCCGAAGGGGTAGAGGAAGAGGAGTTGCTGGAAGATATGGCGTTTTTGCGTAAATTGTGGGCGTCAGTGCAACAACCAGAGCAGTCGGCCAGGCCGCGTGACTCGATGGTGCTCTATGAAGACTTGCCGTTGGTGTTGCGGATGTTGCGTGACTTTCCGGCGGCACAGATTGACAAGATCCGCATCGATTCACGGGAAGCCTACCAGCGTGCGCATGACTTTGTGACACAACTTATTCCCGAATTGGCGCCGCGCACTGAACATTACCCGGGTGAGCGGCCGATCTTTGATCTCTATTCTGTTGAGGATGAGATCCAGAAGGCACTGGAACGCACCGTGCAGCTCAAGTCTGGTGGGCATCTCTGTATCGATCAGACCGAGGCGATGACCACCATTGACGTCAATACGGGTGCCTTTGTGGGTCATCGTAATCTTGAAGAGACCATCTTTAAAACGAACCTTGAGGCGGCGCAGGCGATTGCACGTCAATTGAAGCTGCGTAATCTCGGTGGCATCATCATTATCGATTTTATCGATATGAATGAAGAGGAGCATAAGCAGCAGGTAATACGAGCGCTTGAAAAGGGGTTGGAAAGCGATCGAGCCAAGAGTTTTATCTGTGATGTCTCGCCACTGGGGCTGGTGGAGATGACGCGCAAACGGACTCGAGAAAGCCTCGGCCACATCCTGTGTGAGCCCTGTTCTGTCTGCAATGGTACTGCTTCAGTGAAGACGCGCGAGACTGTCTGTTACGAAGTCTTCCGCGAGTTGATGCGCGAGGCGCGGCAGTTCGATGCCAATAAGTTTCTGGTACTCGCCTCGCAGGAGGTGGTGGATGCGCTGCTTGATGAGGAATCAACCAGTGTCGCTGAGCTGGAGGAGTTTATTGGCAAGCCCATTCAATTACAGGTAGAGACACTCTATACCCAGGAACAGTTTGATGTGGTGTTGATGTAGCCTGTATTTCGTTAATCGCATGTACTGTCTCCGAGCAAACGCGTAGTGATCCGATATACATTAAATAAATGCTGGATTGTGACAGCGATCACTATCATTGTGATCGCCCTGCTGGTGACTAGCGCGCGTGTGCTGTTGCCCTACCTGCACACATATCATCAACAAATCGAAGAGACCATTAGTGACGCAGTGGGCGCAACGGTGAAAGTGCGTTCGATTGATGCTGCCTGGCATGGTGCTGGACCGCAACTGAAGATGCGTGGGGTACAGGTGTTGAGTGGTGACACCGAACTGCTCCACTTTGAGAGTGGCAGTGTCGGCTTCAATCTGTGGCAGAGTCTGTATGATCGCGCACTGCAAATTGAAAACCTCGTGGTGTCGGATGTGGAGCTGGTGATTACACGGGATGAGAAAGGCAAGATCAGCGTGGCAGGTTTTGAGGCGGCATCATCACAGGATGACAGCGAGGATGATCAGGCGCAGCGTCAGTTAGAGGATGAGCAAGCGTTATTGCACTGGTTTTTTTCCCAGTCACGCATGGTCATTGAGTCGAGCGATGTCACATGGCGTGACTTGCAACAGGGGGGGCGTGAGTTGCACTTCTCCAGTGTGGCGTTTGAGATACGCAATCAGGGTGGGCGTCATCAACTGGATGGCTCGGCCGAGCTCCCGGTTCAATTCGGGCGTACGCTCTCTTTCGCGCTGGATATCGAGGGTGATGTGCAGTCTGATCAAGGTTGGAGCGCGCAAGGTTATGTCGAAGGCGGCGAATTGCAGCTGGCGCATTTGCTGGAAGGGCGGGTACCTGCTGGAGTGCGTGTGGACGACGGTCAGCTCGAGACACGTCTGTGGTTTGAATTGCAAGACGCTGTGTTACAGCGTGCCGAGGGTGAGCTTTCGCTGCAACAGCTATCATTATCACCCAGTGTAGTGGCGGATGGTCGCAAGCCGATGAAGATCGATCTCGTTTCGGGGCGTTATTTATGGCAGCGTCACACGGGTGGTTGGTCACTTACTATCGATGACTTTATACTGGGCCGTGATAGCCGAATGTGGCCGTCGAGTCGGCTCAGTGTAGCCACATCCGATGAGCCTGATGGAGAACGGATCGTTGAAGCGCGCCTTAGCTATGCACGTATCGACGACCTAAACGCGTTACTCATGATGAGTGATGCGGTGAATGAAAAGCAGCGGCAGCAGTTACTGGCATTTGCGCCGAGCGGTGAGCTACGCGGTGGCTATCTTCATTTCAGGGATCCATCTCGCGAAGAGAAGCAGGATTATCATTATGTTGTTGCCAGCCGTTTCGATGACGTTGGTGTCAATGCAGTGGGCAAGATGCCAGGTGGCAAGGGCATTGATGGGCGTGTGAGAATCGACAATAGTGGCGGTTATCTCGCACTGGACAGTGTGGATGCCTCACTGTCGATTCCGAAACTTTTTCGTGGTCCGCTGGCGGTGACGGCATTGGAGGGCGATGTTTATTGGCAGCTGGATGCGGATAAATGGCAGCTTGAGAGCCGTTCATTGCAGCTGAAGAATGATGATGCAGAGGTGTCGTTGGCGTTGGCGCTTAAGAAAGGTGACGGTGCGCCGGAGATAGCGTTGCTGTCTCAATTCAAAGCGCCTAGTGTCGCCAATATTTCGCGCTATTTGCCGGTCGGTATCATGCCAGACGCGACCATCGACTGGCTTGATCGCGCCATTGTCGATGGTAATGCCTCGGCTGGGCAGATGATTTTCTATGGGCCACTCGACCAACGTTTCCCATATGAGGAGAGTGATGGACTGTTTGATATCCGTTTCAACCTCACCGACGGCATACTTGACTATGCTCCGGGGTGGCCACGGCTCGAAGAGATGGAGGCCGAAGTGATTTTCGCAGGCAGCGGCATGGAGATCAACGCGGTTGCCGCAAAGAGTCTTGATGCCGATGTGATGCAGGTGAAGGCTCGGATTGATGATTTGCGAGCGCGGCCGGCGCTGTTGCAGCTTGATGGCAAGGCGCAAGGCCATGCACGTGATACGCTCGATTTTGTCCGGCGTAGCCCTTTGAATAAGCGTTTTGGCGAGTTTGCAGCGGGCGTCGAGGTGACTGCCGGGCGTAGTATCCTTGATCTTTCGCTTAAATTGCCGCTAGCGAAGCAAGCGGCGAAGGTGAATGGTGTGGTGCACTTTGAGGCAGCCGATTTTTATCTGGCCGATCGCGCCGTCGATATTCTGGGGGTTAACGGTGATCTACAATTCTCTGAGAATGGGATCGAAATCAAGCAGGCGCAGGCGCGGCTGTTAGGTATGAATGGGATGTTGCAGGCGAAGACGTTGCCGCTATCGCAGGGTGGGAATACTGTGATTACTGCCGATGGAAGCGCAACTGCTGCGGATGTGCGGCGTCTGTTACCGATTCCACTGCTTCAGCATGTCGATGGTGCAACAGCATGGCAGGCGCAGCTTACGATACCCGCTGAAGGTGCGACGGAGCATGGCGCAAGCTTCAAGGTGACATCAGACCTGCAAGGGATGGCTGCGGCCCTCCCCTATCCACTGGGTAAAAGTGCGACACAGCCTGAAACGTTTGTGCTGGAGACCGCGTTTCCTCGTGCGCTGGATGTGCCGCTGCAGCTACAATACGGTTCGCAGCTACGCGGTATTTTTGACGTTGATGAGACGATGGCGCTACAGCGAGGGGGTATTACCCTCGGAGGTGGGATGCCGGCACTGCCGGAAAAGGCGTTGATCAACGTGGATGGGAAGCTTGAACGCCTTACGCTGGAGGAGTGGATGCCGCTCTTTGAAGCGGCAGGCGGGGGTGCCGATAAG